>JAXDLS010000216.1:0-5498 GCA_034666485.1 Chloroflexota bacterium | reverse complement strand
GGCGTCGCCGAGCTGCGCCGCATCGTCGACCGCGCCGCCGAGCGGCGGCGCACCGGGCGCCGGACGCTGCTCTTCATCGACGAGATCCACCGGTTCAACCGGGCGCGGCAGGACGCGATCCTGCCGCACGTCGAGAGCGGGCTGGTGCGCCTGCTCGGCGCCACCACCGAGAACCCGGGATTCGAGGTCAACGCCGCCCTGCTCTCGCGGGCCCGGGTGGTGCGGCTGGAGCCGCTCTCCGACGAGGCGTTGCGGCTGGTGATCAACCGGGCGCTGGCCGTTGCCGAGCGCGGCCTGGGCGGCCTCGGCGTCGAGCTGGAGGACGACGCGTTCGACGAGCTGGTGGCACGGAGCGGAGGCGACGCGCGGGTCGCCCTCGACGCCCTGGAGATCGCGGTCGCGGTGACCCCGCCGGACGGCGACCGCCGGCGCGTCGACCGCGCCGCCGTGCTCGGCGCCCTGCAGCACCCCACCCTGGTCAGCGACCGCGCCGGCGACCAGCACTACTGGATGGTCTCGGCGCTGATCAAGTCGGTGCGGGGCAGCGATCCCGACGCCGCGGTGTACTGGCTGGCCCGCATGCTCGAGGCCGGCGAGGACCCGGTGTTCGTCGCCCGGCGCCTGGTGATCCTCGCCGCCGAGGACGTCGGCCTCGCCGACCCCGGGGCGCTCACCGTCGCCGTCGCCGCGCAGCAGGCGGCCCACCTGGTGGGGATGCCCGAGGCGCGCCTGCCCCTGGCCGAGGCGGCGATCCATCTCGCCACCGCGCCGAAGAGCAACTCCGCGCTGCGCGCCTACTCGGCGGCCGCCGAGGACGCCCGTGCCACCCTCCACCAGCCGGTGCCGCTGCACCTGCGCAACGCCTCCAGCACGGTGGGGCGTGAGCTGGGTTTCGGCCGCGGCTACCGGTACGCACACGACCATGCGGACGGGATCGTCGAGCAGCAGCACCTGCCCGACGCCCTGGCCGGTCGGCGCTACTACGAGCCCACGCGCAACGGCGCCGAGGCAGGCGTTGCCGACCGGTTGGATGAGATGCGCCGGGAGCTCGCGCTCCGGCGCGACGCGGGTTAGTTCTCGCCCAGGACGACGTTCACCATGCCGTTGTCGAGCGACCACGACCCCATCATCGGGATCGGCCGCTCCTCCTCGAGGCGCACCTCTCGGCGGCGGCTGCGGGCGAGACGCTGGGCGGCGCGGGCGACGGCCTCGAGTGCCTCCAGCTGATCTCCGTCCGCGCCCGCCAGCAGGGCGGCGAGCTGCTCGACGGCGAGATCGACGTCGCCGGCGGGTGCCGGGTGCTCCCGGATCATCAGTCGATCGGGATGGGCCAGGGTGGCGGTGGCGCTCACAGCGTGTCCTCCGAGGGGGTTTCGACGACGACGTGTGCGTCATAGGGGCCGCCGCTCTCCCGCAGACGGTGGAGCGCGGCGACCGCCGAATCGCGGGTGCGATAGCCGACGCAGAGCGCCGGTCCGTCGGGAGATTCGAGGATGGCGAACATTCAGCGGAACCTCTTCTGTTCACGGGCGCCGAGTCTGCGTTGTGACGTACGGCATGGTGGCCGGAGCCAGAGGTCGAGAACGAGAACGAGCACTGATTGATGCGGTGCCATCACCCCCCGCGGCGATGGGGGCACCATCCTACCGCTGCGAGGCCGTCCGTGCACTGTGCATCAGGCAACAGGTGATGTGCATCCAGTTGTGGCAGAACCACCTGACGCCAACCTGAACGCGGACGCTCCGACACCTGTGGCTGACGATGCATAACACGTACCGTCCGGCCGGTGCACCCTCGTAATGCGCCGCGTTCCACAGCGGTTGATCTCGTCAGATTCGGCCAGAACCAAGGCGGCAGACGTCGCCCTCGCGGCCGTCTCCGCGGTGACGCGTGTCACCGAACCTGACGGGGCGTGCGTCCGCGCCGGGGGGAATCCTCCCACACTGCGGGCAGCCCCGCGGGCCAGTCGAGGAAGTCGTCGGCGTCCCCGGGAGCCGGCTCGAGCGCGTGCGGGTCGAGCGGCCGCCGCGGACGCGCGGGCCGGCCGGCCACCGCCGCCAGGGCGGAGCGCAGGGCGCGGCTGCGGGCGACCGCGAGGGCGAGGCCGGGCGCGTCGGCGACCAGCAGCGGACCGCCGGAGCGCACCGCCAGCTCGAGCCATGCGCGCACCGTGGCCTCGTCCCCGGCGGGGCGGCCGGCGAGCCCGCCCAGGGTGACCGCGTCCGCGTCCGGGGGGACGGTGGCTCCCCACAGCCAGGACCGGGCGGCGAGGTTGCGGGCCTGCGCGCGCACCGTCGCCTCCCCGAAGACGAACCACGGCGGCGGGGGTGGCTCGGCGCCACGGTTGGGGACGTTCAGCACCGAGTCGCCGCCGCTGCGGCAGGCGTCGACGAGGTCGACGAGGGGGGCGGCGGGGGCGCCGCAGGCCCAGACCGCGCCGCCCCGGGGGGCGGTGGAGCGGAATCCGCGGGCGACCGCGGCGACCCCGGCGCGCAGCGCCGCGGTGCCGCTCCACCCCGGCGGCCGCACCGCCGGCAGGGCGCCGGCATAGAGGAAGTCGAGCTTCAGCACCCCCACCCCCATCCGCCCCAGGCGGCGACCCAGGGCGGCGAGCCGGCGGCGGGCCGCCGGGATGGCGGCGTCGAGCACCAGCTGCGGGCTCGTCGGCCGCCGGTCGACAACCGGCTCCCCCCCGGGGTCACGGAGGACGGGGAGCCCGGCCAGGCCGGCGGTGGCGGAGCGGAGGTCCACGAGGAACGGCGCCAGCCAGACCCCGAGGAGGCGGCCGCTCCGGCGCAGGGTGGCGGCGAGGCCGGCGAGCGAGGCGTCGAGCTCGTCCCGCTCGACCCAGTCGCCCCACCAGGGCATCCAGCCGTCGTCGAGGAGCACCACCCCGCCGGGCGGCACCAGCCGCTCCGCCGCGGCGGCGCAGTCCTGGGCGGTGACCTCCGGCCCGAGGCAGTTCCAGCTCATCCATCCCACCCGGCGCCGCCCCGGCCGGTGACCGGCGGGGGAGGGGAGGGGCAGCCCGGCACCGGCGGCGCGGCGGCGGTCGAGGGGGCCGGCCGAGACCGGCTCGGCGGCGAGGCGCTCGCCGGGGGCGAGCTCGACCCCCAGGCTGCGCGGGCCGGCGGTGCGCTGCGACCGCTGCTCGGGCTCTCCGGCGGTGAGCGCGTCGAGCGCGCCCTCGCCGTCCCACTCGAGCACCACCGCGCCCAGCCGCGGGGGCCGGGCCGGGGCCACCGCGAGCGCGGCGCTGCCGGGAGCGCCCCAGATCGCGCCCCACCAGCCCCGGCCGGGGACGGTGGTGTCGCGCACCCCGCTCCAGTCCCAGGAGTGGTAGCCGTCGACGCAGATGCGGGTGGCGCCGGCGCTGCGGAGGCGCACCCCGAGGGCGTCGACGCGGAGGGCGGCCTCGGCGGTGACGCTGCAGCCGAGCCGCCAGCGGCGGCCGTCGGGGGTGGCCTGGAGCCGGAGCCGCAGCCGCCCCGGCCACCGCGCCTCGACGCTGCCGGCGCGCACCGTCACCTCCGCGACGGGGTCGGGAAGGCTCCAGGTGCGGCCCCCGGCCTGGAGCACCGGGGCCGCACCCAGGACGCTCCGCCCGGCCTCGAGCTCGAGGCTCACGTCGTGACGCGGGGCAGGGCGCGGCGCAGCGCCGCGACGCTCCGCTCCAGCTCCTCGTCGCCGTGGACCGCGGAGCAGAAGGCGCTGGTGCGCAGGCAGTCGACCCCCTCCTCACGGAGCAGCACGCCGAGCCGCGCGTCGGCGGCGGGGTCGTCGAGGGAGAGGTGGACGATGCTCGACAGCCGCCACACCCGGCCGCCGGCGCCGGCGGCGGCGAGCTCCCCGCTCCACGCCTCCTCGAGCGCGGACGCGTAGGTGTCGGCGGAGGTGCGCGCTGCCAGCGCCTCGATGGCGTCGAGGGCGGCGATGCCGGCGGCGGCGCTGAGCGGGTTGGCGTTGAAGGTGCCGGGGTGGCTGACGAACCGCGCCCCGCCTGCCTGGCCGGCGGGCACCGCGAGCAGGTCCATGACCTCGGCGCGTCCCCCGACCGCTCCGCCGGGCAGCCCGCCGCCGATCACCTTGGCGAAGGCGGAGAGGTCGGGTCGCACCCCCAGCCGTCCCTGCATGCCGTCGCGGCCCAGCCGGAAGCCGGTGACCACCTCGTCGACCACCAGGAGGGTGCCGCTCTCCCGGCACAGCCGCGCCGCCTCGACCACCTGCTCGGGGGGGAGCGGGATCCAGCCGAAGCGGGCCCCGGAGGCCTCGAGGATGAGCGCCGCGACGTCCCCGCCGGCGAGGGCGGCGGCGACGGCGGCGGGCTCGAGCGAGGGCAGCACCCGGACGGTGTCGCCGACCGCCCGGGGCACCCCCGGGGGCAGCGCCGTGGCGCCGTCGGGGCCGAGCCCGACGACCAGGGGGTCGCTCCACCCGTGGAAGTGCTCGGCCACCTTGACCACCCGGTCGCGGCCGGTCGCCGCCCGGGCCAGCCGCACGGCGAGCATGGTCGCCTCGGTGCCCGAGGAGGTGAAGCGGACCCGTTCGACCGAGGGCACCCCGTCGACGATCCGCTCGGCCCACTCCACCTCGAGGCGGCTGCCCGCCCCGAAGTGGGTGCCGCGGCGGAGCTGGCGCTCGACCGCCTCGACCACCGCCGGATGGGCGTGGCCGAGGAGCAGGGCACCGTGGCCCATGGTGTAGTCGACCAGCTCGCGCCCGTCGACCAGCCACTTCCGCGCCCCCCGGGCGCGCTCGACGTGGATCGCCGGCCGGTAGGAGCGCACCACGTGCGTGGCCCCCCCGGCGAGCACGCGTGCGGCCCGGGCGTTCAGGTCGTCGTGGGTGGGGACGCTCATGGAGGGATGGAGGCGACGGTGGGAATCGAACCCACGATCAGGGTTTTGCAGACCCGTGCCTTACCACTTGGCTACGTCGCCGTTGTCCTTGCTCAGCTTCGATCTCCGTCCCTGCGAGCCCTGCCGCTCCACCGGTTGCTTGCCATTCTGCTTGCCTGGCGTGCCCGGGATCGAGGGCTCGTCGGCGACCGGGATCCACGAGGGACCACCCGGCGGCGGGGAGTCTAGCCTCCCACCCAGCCTACCGGTCGAGCGCCGGCGGGCCCCGGCCGGCGGGCGATCCAGCCGGGCGCCGAGGGCGGCGTCCATCCTCGCGGCCGCCTCCCTCCTCAGCCGCGGGGTGACGTGCCCGTAGAGCGTGGTCGTGATCGCCGCGGTCGAGTGCCCGAGGATCTCGCTGATGGTCACCTCGTCGACGCCCATCCTCCCGAGGATCGCCGCCGCGGAGTGCCGGAGGTCGTGGAAGGGCATGTGGGGGAGACCGGCGGCCCGGAGGACCGGGTGGAAGTGATGCTTCAGGAAGTTCGCGCCTGACAGGATCGAGCCCCTGGCCGAGGGGAACAGCGTCAGGGTGGCCGGTGACTCCCGCTGCATGTGCGCGCGCAGCGCGGTGATCGCCACCTGGGGGAGGTCGATGCG
>JAXDLS010000215.1:0-3670 GCA_034666485.1 Chloroflexota bacterium | reverse complement strand
GGTGCCGGTGACGGTGATCGCCGCGCTGTCGCCCGCCTCGGCGTTGAAGCCGAAGTTGCCCGGAGTGCCGCGCGCCTGGAAGAAGCTCATCCCGTTGTAGATGCCGTAGGAGGGGGCGCTGAGGGTGACCGTCCCGTGACCGCCGATGATCAGCGAGAAGTTGGTGCCGGTGCCCCAGATGTTGTCGGGGTTGAAGCTCTTCTGGTTGAGCGAGACGACGCCGCGCAGGTCCGAGTTGGAGCCCGCGCACCGGGGGCTGGTGCCGTCGACGTCGGGAGAGGCGGAGGGGAAGCAGGGGGCGCCGTTGCCCTGCGCGCCCAGCGTCGCGGTGAACACGCCGCTCTTCGAGACCGTGCCGGGGACGTTGCCCGCCAGCGGGTAGGGGCTGCCGGTGGCGACCAGGACGTTGTAGCCCCGGACCGTGGCCGCGCCGGTGATGTACAGACCCTTCATGAAGCGGTACACGCCCGGATACCCCGACGCCGACGGGTCGAGGGCTCCGCTGCAGTCGGCGAGGTCGATGGCGCTGTTGATCATGACCGGGTAGTTGTAGACGCCGGGCTGGAGCAGGCTGCCGGCGGGCGGGCTGGCGAAGACGGGTGCCGCCGGCTGGCCGGGGCAGAGGCCGACGCCGGTGTTGGCGATGGGGTCGGCGAGGGCGCTGCCCACCGGGTCGCTGACCTGGGGCTGGTTGACGAGGTAGTGCTCGTAGGCCAGCCTGACGTCGCCGACCGAGCAGGGCGGCCTGTTCCAGGGGCCCTGGGTGGACTCGTTCCAGCCGTTGGGCTTGGCCACGTTGGCGGGGACGGTCTTGCTGCCGAAGCACCAGTCGAAGGGCATGCCGGTGACGCTGATCAGGTTGCCGAACACCGACAGGTTGCTGTTGTCCTTGGCGTCGATGACGTCGGTGTAGCTGTAGCCGCCCGCCTGGGTCGAGGTCCACGGATTGTTGGGCACCGCGCTGTTGGCGAAGATGTCGCCGTGCACGGTGAAGGTGCCCTGGCCGTTGCCGAGGATGCTGTGCGGCCCCACCTTGTCGAGGGCGACGATGCCCACGGTCTTGCCCGGCTGCGCGCCGTTGAGGGCCTTGGCGCTCGCCCTGGTGCTGAGCGTGGTGACCCCGAGCACCTGGGCGATGTACGGCATCCAGGTGCTGTTGAGCTGCACCGCGACCCCGCAGGCGTAGGGCGGCGGGACGCTGCCCGCCGAGGTGGTCACCGCGACGCCGCGGTCGTTGCCCGCCTGGTCGACGTAGTCGGCGGTCCAGTTCGAGCCGATCGAGTTCGCGTTCTGGTCGATGACGTCCTGGATCACCGCGTGGACGCGCTGGTCGGTGGGCGGCGCGGCCCCCTGCTCGCAGAGCGCCTTGAGCGAGGCGGTGCCGGCGATGCTGGCGAAGTCCGCCGCGTTCTGCGCGCGTCGCGCCTGCACCAGGGCATAGCCGCCGTCGAGGGCCACCGCCATCATCCCGAGGAGGACGATGAGCGCCAGCGAGAGGATGATCATGACCTGGCCGTGCTCGCCGCGCCGCCGCGGCCGCCGGATCATGGCGCCACCCCCGCCTGGGCGGTGACCGTGAATCCGTGGAGCAGAGGCACCCCGGAGACGATCTTCGACTGCACCGTGACGACCTCCATCGCAATGCTGGTCCGCGTCCCCGGCAGCGCGTGGCGCAGGGCGACGCAGGCCGAGGGACAGCTGGTTCCGTAGGTGACGTTGGTGAAGGCGGTCGAGCCCTGCTCGGCGTTCACCGCAGCGGTGATGTCCGTGGTCTCCTGGGTGGTCGAGACCCCGTGGCGCACGTCGTTGGCCGCGGTGACCGCGCCGGCGCGCGCCGCCCCGTTGAGGGCGATGACGGTGTGCACCCCCTGCCAGCCGACGTAGGCGAGGGCGAGCAGCAGGATCAGCACCGGCATCGAGATGGCGAACTCCACGAGGCTCTGTCCTCCGGCCTCCCGGCGGCGCCGGGTGCCCGGACGGGAACGACCATGGACGTTGCGCACCACCACCCCCACAGCGCGAGAGAGAGCGGCCGGGATCCGCTCTGCGAGAGCGTCAGTATGGGAGCGCCCCGGACGCGCTTCGCACGCGAGCGGGTAACGATGTCCTGACCCCCGCCTATCCGGGCCGGGCCCGCAGCAGCTCCTCCCGCGCCGACTCGAGGGCCTCCTCGGCTCGGCGCACCCCCACGCGGTCGGCCGCCGCCGCCCGCTCCGCCGCCGCCGCCTCCTCCGCGGCGACCCGCGCCTCGGCGGCCAGACGCTCGGCGTGGGCCCGCCGCCGCGCCGCCGCGGTGGCCGACCGCTCGGCGTCGCGCCGGCGCCCCGTCAGCTCCCGCTCGGCGCGCTGGACCGCCTCCCCGAGCTCGGCCGCGCGGTCGGCGCCCACGCCGGGATCGGGGGCCGGGGCCGGTCGCCGATGGGCGGCCGCGGCGGGGGCGGGCCGCCGGCGGTCGCGAATCGCCTCGGCGACGGCGCCGGTGTCGGGCTCCGGCTCTCCGACGGGTCCGAAGCCGGGCGGGTCGAGGTCGCGGTCGAGGGTGCCGAGGAGCAGCGCCTCGCGCTCCGCCGGAGCGCCGGCGGCAGCCGCCTGCGCGGTGGTCCGGGCGCGGCGGACGGTGACGTCGGTGGCCGGGTGGCCGGCCTGCTCGAGGATGCCCCGAGCCCGCCGCCCCGCCTCGTCGAGGAGGTCGCGGACGCGTGCGCTCGCCTCCCGCAGCGCCTCCGGGGCGCCCTGCCGCTGCGCCTCCCGGGCGTCGGACGCGGCGGCGAGCAGGTCGCGCACCAGGCCCGGCGCGCGGGCGGCGAGCTGGTCGACCACCCAGGCGCCGAGCGACGGCCTGCGCAGCCCGGCGACGGTCGCGGCGGCCTCCCGATCGCCGTCGCTGCGCAGCCGGCGGGCGAGCTCGGCGCGCGCCCGCACGAAGTCCTCGAGCGGCCCGCGGTAGAGCTCGGCGCCGTGCACTGGTCAGACCGTCCCGAGCACCAGCCGGGCGTGCTCCTCGGGGGCGATGTTGCGCCCGCTGACCACGCACACGGTGACGCCGCCGGTGGCGGCGGGTCGTCCCCGCAGCGCCGCGGCGACCGCCAGCGCGCCGGTGGGCTCGACCACCAGCCCGGCGGTGGCGAGGGCGCGCACCGCCTCGACCACCTCGGCGTCCGCGACCGCCACCACGTCGTCGACCAGCGCCTCGACGATGGGGAAGGTCAGCTCTCCCGGGGTGGTGTTGCGGGCGCCGTCGCAGATCGTCCGCGGCGCCGGGACGGTCACCCTCCGCCCCGCCAGCAGGGAGCGCACGGTGTCGTCGCCGTCCTCGGGCTCCACCCCGACGATGCGCACCCGGGTTCCCACGGCGTCGCGCAGGGCGACCGCGATCCCGGACAGCAGCCCGCCGCCGCCGAGGGGCACGACCACGCTCGCCGCGTCGCCCGCCTGCCCGGCGATCTCCAGGCCGCAGCTCCCCTGGCCGGCGATCACCAGCGGATGGTCGTAGGCGGGGATCAGGGTGAGGCCCCGCTCCTCCGCCACCGCCAGCGCCGCGGCGTTGCGCGCCCCGGTCTCGGGTGCGCTGACGAGCACCTCGGCGCCGAGCCGGGCCACCCCCTCCCGCTTGTATGGAGTCGCGTTGGCGGGCATCACCACCACCGCGGGGATGCCCGCCGCAGCGGCA
>JAXDLS010000214.1:0-11674 GCA_034666485.1 Chloroflexota bacterium | reverse complement strand
AGCAGCCGGGTGGGCTCGCTCAGCAGCCGCGCCGCCACCTCCATGTCGAGGCGGCCCTCGGCGGTGAGCCCGATGAAGGCGAGGTCGAGACCGGCGCGCTCGGCGGCGAGCTGCCAGGGCACCAGGTTGCTGTGGTGCTCCATCAGGGTGAGCACGACGCGGTCGCCGGGACGCAGCAGCTCGCGGGCGTACGACGAGGCGACCAGGTTCAGCGACTCGGTGGCGTTGCGGGTGAAGACCAGGCCGCGGGGGTCGGCGTCGATGAACGCGGCGATCCGGCGGCGGGCGCTCTCGAAGAGCTCGGTGGCCTCGTTGCCGAGGGTGTGGGCGCCGCGGTGCACGTTGGAGTTGCTCTGGCGGTAGTAGCGCTCGACGGCGTCGAGCACCTGCACCGGCTTCTGCGACGTGGCCGCCGAGTCGAGGTAGACCAGGGGCCGGTCGCCGACCTGGCGCTGGAGGATCGGGAAGTCGGCGCGCACCGCGTCCACGTCGAAGTCCGCCCCCATCGAGGGCATGGACCGGGGGGTGGTCCGCGGCGGAGGCGAGATGCTCATGGCAGCGCTCCCTCGTCGACCGCGACCCGCAGGGTGCCGTCCACCACCTCGACGCGGTGCACGCGCACCGGGTCGTAGGCGGGCAGCGAGAGCGGCTCGCCGGTGCGGAGGTCGAAGCAGGAGCCGTGCATCGGGCACTCGATGCTGCAGGCCTCGGGGTCGAGCTCGCCCTCGCTCAGCGACGCCTCGGCGTGCGAGCAGGTGTCGTCGACCGCGTAGAACCGGCCGTTGACGTTGAAGACCGCCACCGGGGTGCCGTCGACGTCCACCAGGGCCGCGTGCCCGTGCGGGATGTCCGCGGCAGCGCCCACCGTCACCCACTCGCTCACGCCGGTGCCTCCGCCTCGACGCCGGCCGCGGAGTGGCCGGCGACGACCTCGTCGAGCACGCCACCGACGAACTCCGCGAAGCCCTCGTGGGGACAGCGGTCGAGGGCGTCCTGCATGAAACCCCGGACGATCAGCCGGTCGGCCGCCTCGGGCTCGATGCCCCGCGAGTGCGCGTAGAAGCGCTGGTCGTCGTCGATGTGCCCGGCGGTGACCCCGTGGCTGCAGCGCACGTCGTTGGCCTGGATCTCGAGCATGGGGATGCCCGAGGCCTTGGCCCCGCGGGAGAGCATGAGGTTGCGGTTCTGCACGTAGCCGTCGGTCTTCTGGGCCAGTCGGTCGACGCTGATGAGGCCGCCGTAGACGCTCTGCGCCCGGTCGCGCACCGCCACCTTGAGGAGGAGGTCGCTGTGCGTCGACGGCGCCAGGTGGGCCTGGAGCGACTGGTGGTCGAGGTGCTGGTCGCCCCCGCCGAAGCACACCCCGGTGAGGGTGGCGTCGGCGCCCGGGCCCTGGAGCAGCGCGTCCCAGTACGCCTTCTGCAGCCGCGACCCGAAGGTGGCGGCGAAGAAGCGCAGCCGGGCGTCGCGCTCGAGCACCGCGCGGTGGGTGGCCAGGTGCCAGGTGGCGGCGCTCCAGCGCTGGAGCAGGCAGTAGTCGAGCCGCGCGCCCTCGCCGACGTGGAGCACGGTGACCGAGTCGGAGAGCATCGTGCCCTGGGTCGCGGGCGATGCCTGCAGTTCCACCAGGGTCAGCGAGGCATTGGCCTCGAGCACCACCACGGTGGCGGGGAACACGGCGGCGTGGTCGCCGGCGGCGCTGTGGGCGGCGATCACCGGCACCCGCGCCTCGACCCCCGCGGGAACGTGCACGAACACGCCGCCGCGCCAGAGCGCGTTCCAGAGGGCGGTGAACGTGGAGCCGTCCACCGGGACGTGGGCGAGGGCGCGGCGCACCGCCTCCTCGTCGCGCTCCGACGCCTCCTCGAGCGAGCTCACCAGCACCCCCTGCGCCAGCAGCGGGTCGGTGCCCTCGGAGGCGCGCACCCCGTGGCGGGTGGTGGCCACGAAGGCGGCCTCGGGCGCGATCCGCTCACGCATCTCGCGCAGCGTCGCCACCAGGCCCTCGCCGTGGCCGGTCTCGCCCGGGTCGGCGACGAAGTCGTCGGGGCGGAGGCGGGAGACGTCGGTGCGCCGGTAGTCCTCGTTGTTGCGGTCGGGCATGGGCAGCGCGGTGTACGCGTCCCAGGCGGCGCGGCGCCGCTCGGCCAGCCAGTCGCAGGCCGCGTCCACACGTGTCGTGACCGCCTCCGGGCCGATCGCCCCGGGGGTCTGCAGCTGGGTCGCCATCAGGCCTTCGACCGCCTCCGGGCCGGGCCGGGCGCTGGGATGAGTCGCGTCATCCCACCGACCCCTCCATCTGCACCGCCAGCAGCCGGTTGAGCTCCAGCGCGTACTCCATCGGCAGCTCCTTGACGAAGGGCTCGAAGAAGCCGTTGACGATGAGCGCGGTGGCGTCACCCTCGCTGAGGCCGCGGGACATCAGGTAGAAGATCTGCTCGTCGCCGATCTTGCTCACCGTGGCCTCGTGGCCGATGGTGACGTCGGGGCTGTCGATGTCCATGTACGGGTAGGTGTCGCTCTGCGAGTGCTCGTCGAGCAGCAGGGCGTCGCAGCGCACGCTGCTCCGCACCCCGGTGGCCTTCTCGTGGACCTTGATGTGGCCGCGGTAGGAGGTGCGGCCGCCGTCCTTGGAGATCGAGCGGGAGACCACGTTGCTGGTGGTGTTGGAGGCGACGTGGACGCACTTGGAGCCGGCGTCCTGGTGCTGTCCCTCGCCGGCGAAGGCGGCGGAGAGCACCTCGCCGTGGGCGTGCTCGCCCATGAGGTAGATGGCCGGGTACTTCATGGTCACCTTGCTGCCCAGGTTGCCGTCGATCCACTCGACCCGGGCGCCCTCGTAGGCGATGGCGCGCTTGGTGACCAGGTTGTAGACGTTGTTCGACCAGTTCTGGATGGTGGTGTACCGGACGTGGGCGTCCTTGTGGGCGATGATCTCCACCACCGCGGAGTGCAGCGAGTCGCTCGAGTACGTCGGCGCCGTGCAGCCCTCGATGTAGTGGACGTACGACCCCTCGTCGGCGATGATCAGCGTCCGCTCGAACTGGCCCATGTTGTCGGAGTTGATCCGGAAGTACGCCTGCAGCGGGATGTCGACGCGCACCCCCTTGGGCACGTAGACGAAGGAGCCGCCCGACCACACCGCGCTGTTCAGCGCGGCGAACTTGTTGTCGTTGGCGGGGATCACCGTGCCGAAGTACTTGCGGAAGATCTCCGGGTGCTCGCGCAGCCCCGTGTCGCAGTCGCCGAAGAGCACGCCGAGCTTGTCGAGGTCCTCGCGGATGCTGTGGTAGACGACCTCGGAGTCGTACTGGGCGCTCACCCCGGCGAGGAACTTGCGCTCCGCCTCGGGGATGCCGAGCTTGTCGAAGGTCTGCCGGATGGAGTCCGGGACGTCGTCCCAGCTGCGGCTCTGCTCCTCCGTCGGCTTGACGTAGTAGTAGATGTTGTCGAAGTCGATCCCGCTGAGGTCGGCGCCCCAGCTCGGCATCGATCGCTTGTAGAAGTGGGCGAGCGCCTTGAGCCGGAACTTCAGCATCCACTCCGGCTCGTTCTTGTGCGCGCTGATTGCGGCGACGACCTCGGCCGACAGCCCCTTCTCACAGCGGAAGACGGAGACGTCGATGTCGTGGAAGCCGAACTTGTAGTCCTTGGTCAGCTCGTGTGCTTCGACTGCCATCTCAGAGGATTCCCTTCGTGTCGTTCCGAGCTGCCGCGCCGGCGGCGCCGGCACCGAGGATGGGGTCGTAGCCGTCGCTCTCGATGCGCCGGGCCAGGTCGTGGCCGCCGGAGACGACGACGCGCCCCCGGTGGAGGACGTGCACCACGTCGGGGCGGAGGTACTCGAGGATCCGCGGGTAGTGGGTGATCACCAGCAGGCCCATGTCGGGGCCGGCCACCTTGCCGACGCCCTCGGCGACGGTGCGCAGGGCGTCGACGTCGAGGCCGGAGTCGGTCTCGTCGAGGATGGCAAGCCGGGGCCGCAGCAGCGCCAGCTGGAGGATCTCCATCCGCTTCTTCTCGCCGCCGCTGAAGCCGTCGTTGATGTAGCGGCTGCGGAAGCTCTCGTCGATGTTGAGCTCGCGCATCACCGCGGAGAGGGTGCGCAGGAACTCGCGGGCGGGCATCTCTCTGCCCTGCGCCTTCAGCGCGGCGCGGAGGAAGTTGACCACCGAGACGCCGGGGATGGAGGTGGGGTACTGGAAGCAGAGGAACACGCCGAGCCGGGCGCGCTCGTCGGCGGCCAGGGGGAGCAGGTCGGTGCCCGCGAAGCTGGCCGAACCGCCCGTCACCTCGTAGTTGGGATGGCCCATGAGGGTGTAGGCGAGGGTGCTCTTCCCCGAGCCGTTGGGCCCCATGAGCGCGTGGATCTCGCCGGCGGGGACGACCAGGTCGACCCCGTTGAGGATCTCCTTCCCCTCGACGCTGGCGCGCAGGCCCTCGACGACGAGCTGGGCGATGTCAGACATGTGCTGCCTCGTGAACGTGGGAGCTCGGGGAGTGGTCGCGCACGTCCTCGAGCGGGATGAACATGGAGACCGGCGGGCGCTCGCACACCAGCTCGGCGAGGGTGGTGCCGCTGAGCACCGCGTCGACGCTCTGCTTGAGGCGCTGCCAGAGGGTGCGGGAGGCGCAGTCGGTCTCGCGGACGCAGCAGCCCGCCTCGTAGTCGTGGGCGACGCACTCCACCGGGGCCACCTCACCCTCGACCAGGGTGATGACGTCGAGGACGGTGATGTCCTCGGGCCGGTGGCAGAGCACGTAGCCGCCATGGGCTCCCCGGGTGGCCTCGATCAGGCCCCCGCGCCGCAGCGGGGCGGCGAGCTGCTCGAGGTACGCGAGCGGCAGATGCTCGACCCGGGCCACCTCGGCGAGGCTGAGGGGACCCTGGCCGTACGCCTTGGCGAACTCGGTCATCATCCGCAGCCCGTAATGGGCCTTGGAGGAGACCCGCATCGAGAAGGAGGCATTGCGCGAATTTCCGACCGCCATGGTCAGGATTATAGCTCGCTCGGACGGCTCCGCCGTTGGAGTCGCTCGATGGACGCGGGTGGCCGGGCGACACGCCGTCGATCCCGGCTCGCGGAGGCTGAGAGCGATCAGACGACGGATGCGGCGGAGCGCAGCTGGGTCACGGCGGCGACGATCTCGCGGGTGGCCCGCTCGACCTCCTTCTCGGTGGTGGCGCGACCCAGGGTGCAGCGCAGCGCCCCGCCGGCGACGCGGGGCGGCAACCCCATCGCCAGGAGCACGTGCGAGGGCATGTGCGCGCCGCTCGAGCAGGCCGAACCCCCCGAGGCCTCGACGCCCCGGCGGTCGAGCAGGGTCAGCAGCATCTCGGTCTCCACCCCGTCGAAGGCGAAGGTGGCGAAGCTCGGCAGCCGGGGGGCCCCGCGGCCGGTGAGCACGGCGTCGGGCACGCCCTCGAGCACGCCCTCGACGAGACGCTCGGAGAGGCGTGCCAGCCGGGGCATCTCGCGCTCGCGCTCGGCCTCCACCAGGCCGACCGCGGCGGCCAGGCCGGCGATGGCGGCGACGTTCTCGGTGCCGCTGCGGCGGGCGCGCTCCTGGCCGCCGCCGCTCACCTGGGCGGCGATGGGGACGCCCCGGCGCACGTAGAGGGCACCCGCCCCCTTGGGCCCGTACACCTTGTGGGCGGTGATCGAGGCCATGTCGACCCCGAGGGCGCGCACATCGACCGGCAGCCGCCCCAGTGCCTGGACCGCGTCGGTGTGCACCAGCACCGCGGGGTTGCGCCGCCGCGCCGCCTCGGCGGCCGCGGCCACGTCCTGCACCGTGCCCACCTCGTTGTTGGCGAGCATCACCGACACCAGCACGGTATCGGCCCGCACCGCGGCGCCCACCGCCTCGGGGTCGACCACGCCATGCCGGTCGCAGGGCACCACGGTGAGCTCGCAGCGGCCCCACCCGGCCAGCTCCTCGGCGGTCTTGAGCACGGCGTCGTGCTCGACGGCGGTGACCACGAGGTGGCGCCCCCGGGCGGCGTGGCGGTCGAGGGCGCCGCGGAGGGCGAGGTTGTCCGCCTCGCGGCCCCCCGATGTGAAGACCACCTCGGCGGGGGCGCAGCCGAGTGCCGCCGCCACCCGGGCCCGGGCCTCGTCGACCGCCTCACGGGCCGCCCTGCCGGTGGCATGGCCGGAGGAGGGGTTGCCGAAGACCTCGCCGAGGAAGGGCAGCATCGCCGCGCGCACCTCGGCGGCCACCGGGGTGGTCGCCGCATGGTCAAGGTAGACCGGCGCGCTCACGTTGTCTCCTCTGGGCGCTGAGGCTCCCATGGTACGGGGGGACCCCCCCGGGCCATCAGCGGCGGAGCAGCTCGGTCAGCGGGCCGGTGTGGCCGCGGAGCAGCTCGCGGACGTCGAGGACCTCGTCGGCACCGATCGGCTGCGCCCGGGGAGACGCCGGAGTCCGTGTCCGCCGCCGCCCCTGGCGGACCTGGAGCACCACCACGAAGGTCACCCCGCAGTGCGCGCAGGACACCTGCACGGTGTACATCGGGTCCTCGTCCCTGACCAGGCCGAGCCCGCACCCGTCGAGCGACCGGTGACACACCGGGCAGTCGTACTCCCCGGCGCGGTCGCGGATGACGGCGAGGATGTCCACCGGCGGTCCCTGCTGGCGTTCGGCTGCTCGGCCGAGTATAGGCCCGGATCGCGTCACGCCCCGCGACCGATCGGGCGGGCCTCAGCCGACGCCGAGGCTGTCCCACACCTCCAGCTTCCCGCGCACCCGCTCGATCACCGTGGCGGTGAACTCGTCGGTGAGGGCGTGCCCGCCGAGGTCGGCGGTGCGCACCCCGGCGCGGACCGCCTCGAACACCGCCTCGTAGATGGCGCGGGAGGCGGTGCGGCACGGACGGTCGGGGATGAAGCCGAGCAGCGAGGCGCCGGCGAGGATCATCGCCATCGGGTTGGCCACGTTCCTGCCCTGCAGCCCCGGCGCGGTGCCGTGCGGGGCCTCGGTCATCACCACGTTGGGGGTGGTGCCGTCGCCCTCGAAGCCGAGCAGGATCGACTCGGCGCCGGCGATGCTGCCGAAGAGCTGGAGGACGAAGTCGCTGAGGCAGTCGCCGTCGCGGTTGAGGGCGGGGATCACCAGCGCGTCCCCGTCCTGGGTGAGCAGCAGCGCGTAGGTGGTGTCGATCAGCTGGGGCTCGTAGCCGATCCCGGGATGGCGCTGCGCGGCGGCGTCCATCTCCTCCTTGAGCATCCCCTCGTACACCGGCGAGACCGTGAACTTGGGGCCGCCGAAGACCCGGGCGCGGGTGCGCTCCGCCTGCTGGAAGGCGAACTCGGCGACGATCCGGCAGGTGCTCCGGGTGACCTTCTCGGTGCGGTAGGCGACCTCGTCGTCGCCGCTGCCCTCGCGCCACTCGGTCGCCCCGTAGGCGTCGTCGACGGCCATGCGCACCACGCTGATCGGCGCGTTGACCCCGCCGAGCGGCGCGACCCCGGGGATGCGCCGGCCGGTGCGGACGATCACCCTGCCGCCGGCCTGCTCGCGGAGGATGGCGTTGGGGCTGCCCACGTCGCCGCGCTGCTCGGGGGTGACCGTCGCCGCCTTGATGCCGTAGCCGCAGGCGACCATGGCCGCCGCGGCCTCGATCACCACCCGGTTCTCGGTGGCGCGCCGGTTCTCCAGGGAGAGGTCGAAGCGCCGCAGCTCGAGCTCCACTCCGATCACCGCCGGCTCGAGCACGCGCAGCGCCTGCTCCAGGAGCTCCTGGCCGGTCTGGTCACCCCCGAGGACGGCGATGGTGTGGGGCACACGCGTAGCCTAGCGGGGTGATGCCCAGCAGCAGCGCCGGCGGGGAGGAGACGGCGCGCCGTCCCACCGCGCTCCTGCTCGTCTACACCTGGGACGTGGTGCGGGGCATCGCCGCCCTCTTCGGGGCGATCACCGCGTTCGGCGCCGACGTCAGCGTCCACGGCAGGGTGGTCCACGTCTCCGTCCTCACGCAGATCCTCGCCGCCCTGGCCTCGGCCTCGCTCGCCGCCGCCCTCTTCGTCGTCGGCACCCTGCTCACCCGCCGCAACGCCTGGGTGCGCCGCGCCCAGATCGTGGTCCTGATGATGGACGTGGCCCTGGCGGTCGGGTCGGTCGCCGTCGACGAGCTGACCGCCCATGCCGGTCTCGACCCGGCCCCGCTGCTGGGGGTGGCCTTCTTCGCGCTCATCGACCTCTGCGCGGTCACCGCGATGACCGCGCCGCGGGTCGCCGCGTGGTTCAGGGAGCCGGGGCCGGTGCCGCTCTACGTGGGCGGCCTGATCGCCTTCTGGGCGGCCACCAGCGTCAGTTTTGTCGCGCTTCGCGCTTTCTAGGCTCTCCGCGCTCTCCGCGCTGGCGCGCGGCTACATGCACTCCAGCAGGTCGCGGACCGTCGCCGAGAGCCCGGCGAGGTCGAGGGGCTTGCTCAGCACCGCGGCGGCGCCCAGCTGCTGGGCGCGCTCCTGGCTGGTGATGTCCTCGCGGTCGGCGAGCATGACGATGCCACCCCGCGGCGCCTGAGGCGAGAACCGCAGCGCCTGGAGCAGCTCCAGCCCGTCGGTCTCCAGGCTGACGTCGAGGAGGAGCAGGTCGCAGGGCCGCTCCAGCAGCTCGGTGCGCATGTCGCGGGCGGTGCGCACCCAGTGGACCTCGTGGCCGTCCGAGCCCAAGCGGCCGGTGACCGCCTGGGCCACGCGTCCCTCGTCCTCGGCCACGATGATCACACCGCGCACACTCTCCATCGCCCGCATCCTACCCATGCGCTCCGGTTGGAAGAAGCCGCCGAAGCGGGGGCGGCGGGCACAATGCCCCCATGCCCGGCACTGAGCCCTACGACGTGGTCGTCGTCGGGGGCGGCATCACCGGGGCCGGCGTGGCCCGGGACGCCGCCCTCCGGGGTCTGCGGGTGCTCCTCGTCGAGCAGCGCGACCTCGCCTCGGGGACCACCTGGGGGAGCAGCGGGATGATCCACGGGGGCATCCGCTATCTCGAGCGCGACTGGCGGACCACCCGGCTCTCCTGCGTCGACGGCGGGCACATCCAGCGCATCGCCCCCCACCTCCTCTTCCCCGTGGTCTTCCTCATCCCCGTGCTCCCGGGGGCGAGGCGGGGCATGGAGACCACCGAGGTGGGGCTGGAGGCGTACGACCGCTACCAGCCGTTGAAGGCGGGCCGCCCCCACGTGCGCCTCACCCGCGAGGAGGCGCTCCGGCTCGAGCCCGGGCTCACCCCCGACCTGGTCGGGGCGCTGACCATGGACGAGTGGGGCGTCGACCCCACCCGGCTGGTCACCCTCAACGCGCTCTCCGCCCGCGACGCCGGCGCCGAGCTGCGCACCTGGACCGAGGTGGTGGGGCTGAGCCGCGAGGGCGGCGCGGTGCAGGGGGTGCGGCTGCGCTCCCGGCTCGGCGGCGCCGAGGAGACCGTGGCGGCGCGGTCGGTGTGCAACGCCACCGGCCCCTGGGCGCCGGAGCTCTGCGCGATGGCGGGGGTGCGGCTGCGGCTGCGGCCCGCCAAGGGCGTCCACCTCGTCTACGACCGGCGGATCACCAACGTCGCCCTCGCCCTCGAGGCGGTCGACGGCCGCGGGCTGCTGCTGGTGCCCCACGCCAACGCCACCATCCTCGGCACCACCGACGACGACTGCTACGCCGACCCCGAGCAGCTGGAGGTCACCGGCGACGAGATCGAGTACATCCTGCAGGCCACCGAGCGGGTGCTGCCCGGGATCCGCGGATACCGCATCGCCCACGCCAACGCCGCGCTGCGCCCCACCCTCCACCAGTGGCGCCGGTACGAGGACGACCTCACCCGCGACTACCGGGTGGTCGACCACCGCGTCGACGGGGCCGCGGGCCTGGTGACCATCGTGGGCGGGAAGATGTCGATGTTCCGGAAGATGGCCGAGGACACCGTCGACGCGATCCTGCGCGCGCTGGGGCGGCCGCCTGTGGCCTGCCGCACCCACCTGCTGCCGCTCCCCGGGGGCGCCTCGCCGGCCGACGTGCCCGCCCTCGCCGGCCGCTTCGGGCTGCCGCTCGCGGTGGCGGCGCGGCTCGCCGGCCGCCATGGCGACGGCGCCGAGGCCCTGCTCGCCGCCGCCGCGGCGGACGAGCGGCGGGCGGTGCTCTGCGAGTGCGAGCCGGTGACCGTCGCCGAGGTCCGGCACTCCGTCCGGCACGAGCAGGTGGAGCGGCTCCAGGACCTCTACCGCCGCACCCGCTGCACCGGCGGCGCGTGCCTGGGGATGCGCTGCGCCTGGCCCGCCGCCCGGGTCATGGCCCAGGAGCGGGGGTGGAGCCAGCGGCGCACCGAGGAGGAGGTGCGGGACTTCCTCGACAGCCGCTGGCGCGAGCGGCCCGCGGTGCTCCGCGGCGCCGCCGTCGCCCAGGAGGAGCTGTACCGGGGGGCGGTCTGCGCCATGGGCGATGTCTGAGCGCCGCCGGCTGCGCCGCGCCGCCGCCCTCGGCCGCCTCGGCGCCCAGTACGGCCGCCACCTGGCCCGCCGCGGTGCCGAGCGCGTCGCCCACCGCCCGGCGGGCGCCGGCCTGGCCCGCTTCGAGGCCCTGTACGGCCCCGACCGGATCACCGCGGTGACCCCCGGCGAGCGCGAGCAGCTTCCCGGCCACGGGCGCTGCGTGGCCTGCGGCCTGTGCGGCTTCGCCACCGCGCGGGCCGGTTATGTCCGTCCCGAGCGGCTCGCCTCGCAGCTGACCCGCAGCCTCCCCGACCTCTGGGTGACCCGCGACCTCCCCCTCGGCGCCGTCGACTGGGAGCGCGCCGCCGCCGTCTGCCCGCTGGGGGTGCCGCTGGCGGAGATGCGCGGCCTCGTCCGCGACCGGCTCGACCGGGACGGGGTCGAGCCGCCGGCGCCCCGCCCTCCCGCGCCCCTCCCCGCCGCCCCGCCGCCGGATCTCGGGGCGCGTGAGCGCCCGGAGGATGAGTAGCCCGTGGCCCGGGTGATCGCCGTCGCCAACCAGAAGGGCGGCGTGGGCAAGAGCACCACCACCCAGAACCTCGGGTTCGCGCTCGCCGAGACCGGCCTGCGGGTGCTGCTCGTCGACCTCGATCCCCAGGCAGCGCTGACGGTGATGTGTGGCGCGGCCCCGGACGGCGGCGGCCCCGGCCTCGGCGAGTGCCTCGAGGGTGCCGCCGCCGCCGAGGAGGTGCTGCGCCGCCCCCGGCCCCGGGTCTGGCTGCTGGCCGGCTCGGCGCGACTCGGCGAGCTCGAGCCCGGGCTGGCGTCGGGGCGCGCCGGCGGGCTGCGGCTGCGCACCGCGCTCCAGCCGCTCCACCACCGCTTCGACGCGATCGTGGTCGACTGCCCTCCCACCCTGGGGATGCTGACCGTCAACGCCCTCGCCGCCGCCGGCGAGGTGCTGGTGCCGCTGCAGCTCGACTTCCTCGCCCTGGGGGGCATGAAGGCGCTGCTCGGCACCGTCGAGTCGGTGCGCTCCACCCTGAACCCCGGTCTGCGCGTGGGCGGCATCCTCGGCACCCTGCAGCGCGGGCGGGCGGTGCACAGCACGGAGGTGCTCAGCCGGGTGCGCGAGCGCTTCGGCGAGCTCGTCTTCGACACCGTGATCCGCACCTCGGTGCGCTTCCCCGAGGCCAGCGCGGGGGGCGTGAGCATCCTCGAGTACGATGGGCGGTCCCCCGGTGCCAT
>JAXDLS010000213.1:0-5484 GCA_034666485.1 Chloroflexota bacterium | reverse complement strand
GATGAAGCCCAACAGGCCGGAGCACATCGCCCCTGACCGGCTCACGATCGTCCCAGCCAACGAGGCGTCGTGGGACGACCTGCACGCGATCTTCGGAACCGCCGACTACCCGGCCAGGTGTCACTGTCAGCGCTTCAAGATCCGCGACTGCCATTGGACGGCGGTCTCCGGCGCCGAACGCGCCAGCCGGCTGCGCGAACAGACCGCCTGCGGTAACCCGACGGCTCACTCGACCAGCGGCCTCGTCGCCTATCTCGACGGTGAGCCGGTCGGCTGGTGCGCGATCGAGCCGCGCACTGCCTACCCGCGCCTGCTCCGAACCCGCACCCCATGGACCGGACGCGACGAGGACAGGACCGACGACGGCGTCTGGGCGGTCACCTGCTTCGTCACCCGCAAGGGCTTCCGCAGGCGCGGCATCACCTACGCGCTCGCCCGCGCCACCGTCGACTTCGCCCGCGGCCGTGGCGCTCGCGCGCTCGAGGCCTACACGATGATCACCCAGCCCGGCAAGGAGATCACCTGGGGCGAGCTCCACGTCGGCAGCCGTGATGTGCTCGCCGACGCCGGCTTCGCCGAGGTCAGCCACCCCAGCCCCCGCCGCGTCGTCATGCGCATCGACTTCTAATCAGGCCGCGCCTGGTGCAGCACGGCGGGCGGGGCGCCCGCTGAACGCGCCTCGGCGACCTTCCGCAGCGTTACTGCCAACATTGTCGGTCATCCCGCTCGTCCGCTCCGCGCCGCCATCCGCGCTCGACAGATGCAGCACTCGCTTGGTACACTAGTCACCGGGTACTCATGGTTCGCAGAGAGGGAGATCCCCACTCTGCACTGCGCCCTCGCCGGCTCAGCTCAGCCTTGCGAGCAGCCATCACGTTGAAGGGAATCACCATGTCTGTCACCGAGAATCAGAAGATCCGCCGCGACGACGCCGAGCGCACCGCGGAGAGGGCCCGCACTCTGGGCCATGATGTGAGCCAGGAGGTCGAGGACGTCCTCGCACGGAGCATGCGGGCCGCCGCGGTCAGTCTGTCCACCCTCACCGAGGTGGGCCAGAAGCTGAGTCACGAGATGGCCACCCTCTACGTGGCCGGTGCGAAGCAGCGGCTCCGCCTGTACGCCGACTTCCAGGAAACGATGCTGGACGCGGTCCAGGCCAGCATGGGTCCGTCGGCTGTGTCCGCACCCCTGGTCGCCGGCTTCGAGCGTCTCGTCAACGGCGGCACCCGTGCGTATGGCCGGTTCACCGAGACCATGCAGAGCACGACCGAGGAGCGCGTCGACCGGATCAAGGAGGCCGTCGACGTGATGGCCGACCAGGTCAAGGGCAGCATGGCGGATCTGGCCACGCCGAGTGACGATGGGAATCAGAACCGGGCTCGGACCCCAGCGACAAAGGCATAGCCCCACACCACAGCGCTCGGAGGACCCGCACCCCCGCGGCGGCGCGGTTCCTCCGACGCGCCAGGTGTCGCCCTGGGGTATCACCATCTCGATGGAGACGGTGGTGAACAGGAGGTGCCTGGCACGGTCGGGAGGGGGCGCCGCGGCGCCCCCTCCGGGTTCCGTCCGAGTCGGGTGGGCCTCAGCCCCTGCCGCGGCGGATGATCCGCCGCCGGGTGCGGAGGCCGGCAGCGGTGACCAGGGCCATGATCAGGCCCGCCACCAGGGGCGGACCGCCGCCCGGGGTGCGGCGCACGTATCCGCTCAGACGAGCGGCGAGCGCGTTGATGCCGTTCTCCCGGACCGACTGCGCGGGACGCGCCGCCGAGCCGATGGACTGGTTGAACTGCTGGCCGGTGGTGCCCAGGTAGGTTGCCTGGTAGCTGTCGTCCTTGACCTCGCTGGCGCTGCCGCCGCTGGCGGGCGCCGGGTCATCGCGCACCGGCTGCACCGCCTCGTGGCTGTCCGAGGTGCCGCCGAACATGAGGATGCGGGCCACCGACGGGGTGAGGCCCTTGGGGTTGGCCCGGTTCACGAACAGGTAGTAGGAGCCGGGGGGAGCCACCACGCCGGTCGGCGGGGCGGTCACCGTCAGGGTGTGCGGACCCGTCCGGGTGAAGGCCAGCTCCAGGGTGCGGGTGTCGTTGTCCATCACGTGCTGCGCCGATGGCGTGCGCATCGCCACGACCTGCCTGATCGCGGCGGGATCGTCCACGGTGACGGTGAACGTCGAGCCCCATGCGACTCCGCGCGGCGCATGGGTGATCCTCGGCCGCGGGCCGTAGGAGAGGTAGGGCGGGCTCCAGATCTGGAAGCTCGGGTCCTTGTCGTTGTTCGCCGTCACGCCCGGCATCAGGGTGTGGTGGGCGCCGTAGCTCGCCGGGATGGGCGAGTGACCGCCGCTCAGGACGCGGCCGTCGGGGAGCAGCACCGCCGAGTTGTGGTAGGTGCGGTCACGGCTCTCGGGGGCCATGTCGGTCCAGGTGTTGGTGGCGGGGTCGTAGAGCTCGGGGGTGCGCACCGGCGACTCGGTGCCGGGGTTGATGACCTCGTCCTTGTCCGCGCCGTTGAGCGCCAGCACCTTGCCGTCGGGCAGGGGGACGCCGGAGACGAACCAGCGCGGATGGTGCAGGCTGGCGCCCATGGTGTTGGTCACGCCGCCGCCGCTGTCGACCGTGGTCAACTGGGTGAAGGGCACCGCCAGCTCACCGCCGGGGGGCGGGCCGAGCACGCCGCCGTAGGTCATGATGGTCATCCGGTCGTAGGGCGGCGCCATCGGCAGGGCCACCGAGAAGGGGCTGCTGCGCGTCCCCAGCGGGTTGGGGCCGACGATCTGCCACTGCTTGGTCTTCAGGTCGAAGAACTGCTGCAGGGCGAAGAGCGCCTCGTCGACGGACTGGCCGAAGGGGCCCCAGGACTGCCCGGCGCCGATGTAGAAGATCTTGTTGTTGGGCGTCAGGTACATCCGCGCATTCAGGGGCAGGGTGTTCTCGGAGAGCGGACCGGTGTAGTTCTCCGTCCAGGTGTTGGCGGCGGGGTCGTAGGTCTCCGTCCGCCGGACCTCGCTGAGCTGGGTGCTCTTGATCAGCTTGGTCACGCCGCTGGCCACGAACACCTTTCCGTCCGAGAGGACGGTCGCGGTGGGGTACCAGCGGCCGTACTTCATCGGCGCGGCCGGCTGGAAGTCGTTGATGGCCGGGTTGAAGATGCGCGCGCTGCGCAGGCCCTCGAGCTCGATGGCGCCGAGGTCGTAGGGATAGCCGTGGGCGCGGTCGAGACCGCTGCCGGGCTCGTTGTACCAGCCGGTTCCACCCATCACCAGGAAGCGGCCGTCGGCGAGGTTGGCGATGTCGGCGCAGAACATGTCGCCGGCGTTGCCCACCCCGGTGTCGGGGCTGCAGGTCGGGTTGTGCTGCACGCCGGTGGCGGTGCCGGTCATGGCGCCGCCGACCAGGCTGCCGACGAAGCCGTCACCGGGACGGCCGGGCACGCCGGCGACGCCCAGCGGGTCGCTGGTCTGGCAGCTGTCGCCCGGCTTCAGGTTGGGGTTGACCGCGCCGCCGGTCTCGTGACCCGGCGTGATCCAGGTGGGGGTGCCGGCGCGCAGGTCGAGCACTCGCGCCCGGCTGTCGCGCGACTCCGGCGACAGTTCGGGCACCGCGCCGTACTGCACGTTCTCGGAGCTCTCGATGCCGTTGAAGTAGAACACCCGCCCGTCGGTGGTGATCGCCTGCGCGTAGCCCACCGGCTTGCAGGCGATGCGACCGTCGATGCCCTTGGCGCACCGCGGGGTGTTGGTCCCGCCCTCCTCGAAGGGGGGGGTCCAGCTGCCGACCTGGTCGGCGCCCGGCGCCGGGGCCGCCTTCACCGGGCCCGAGCCGGCGGTGGCGGCGGCGCCGGCGACGACCATGGCGCCGACCGCGGTCCCCATGCCGAGGCGCCACCGAGATCCGGGGCGTCGTTGGATCATGCTCGTCCTTCCTCCTCGATTCGCGGAAAGATGCGTGGATCAACCGATGCGAGGTTGCGTCGCGAAATACCCCTCTGGATGGAGAGACAGCACCGGCCGCCCGGATGTTGCACCTTCGCACGGGTGTCGTGTGCGTCGCGGTCTGTATCCGGACGCCGGTGACGGGTGAGGTGGACACAGTGGCAGCAACCGTTGGTGGCAAAGGAAGGTCAGCACGACGCCAATCGCAGGAGACGGCTGTCCGGACTGGTGTATTTGCCATTCATGGCGAGTACATGTCTGCTGTCGGCCGTCTCTCCCCCATTCGGGGGAGGACTGCATCGGGGCGCAGCCCGCCCGTCCTTGACGCGAAGCGTCATGGCGCGTCAGAAGAGTGGAGCGGTACTGTCGCCTATCATGGGCGCCGATGCTTCAGGTTCAGACGGCGGCGCGGTGAGGGCGGCCTGGCCGGGTGGCCACGTCCCCCTGGGGGCCACGTGGGATGGGGAGGGAACCAACTTCTCCGTCTTCGCGGGCGCCGCGGACTGGGTGGAGCTGGTGCTCTTCGACCGCACCGGCCGGCCCTCCGCCTCCTTCGAGCTGGCCGAGCGCACCGACCTCCACTGGCACGGCTACGTCTTCGGGGTGGGGCCGGGCCAGCACTACGGCTACCGGGTCCACGGCCAGTACGCGCCCGGCGACGGGCTGCGCCACAACTCCAACAAGCTGCTCATCGACCCGTACGCGAGGGCCATCGCCGGCGACCTGACCTGGGGACCCGAGCTCTTCGGCTACCGCTGGGACGGCGAGGGCGACACCGAGATGAGCGACCTCGACTCCGAGCCCCACATGCCCCGCAGCGTGGTCGTCGACTCCTTCTTCCCCTGGGGCGAGGACGTGCGGCCGAACACCTCGTGGGCCGACACCATCATCTACGAGACCCATGTGCGCGGCTTCACCATGCGGCACCCGGAGGTGCCCGGCGATCTCCGCGGCACCTACGCGGGGCTGGCCCATCCCGCCGCGATCGAGCACCTCACCCGGCTCGGCGTCACCGCCGTCGAGCTGATGCCGGTGCACCAGTTCATCGACCCCGCCCACCTCGTCGACCACGGCCTGCGCAACTACTGGGGCTACGACACCATCGGCTACTTCGCGCCGATGGCCCGCTACTCCGCGGCGGGTCCGCACGGCGGCCAGGTCCGTGAGTTCAAGGCGATGGTGCGCGCCCTGCACAAGGCGGGGCTCGAGGTCATCCTCGACGTGGTCTACAACCACACCGCCGAGGGCAACCACCTCGGCCCCACGCTGAGCTTCCGGGGCATCGACAACCAGTCGTACTACCGGCTGGTCGAGGACGACCCGCGCTTCTACTACGACGTGACCGGGTGCGGGAACAGCCTCAACGTCCGCCAGCCGCAGACGCTGCGGCTGATCATGGACAGCCTGCGCTACTGGGTGCAGGAGATGCACGTCGACGGCTTTCGCTTCGACCTCGCCGCCGCGCTGGCGCGCGAGTTCTACGACGTCGACCGCCTCTCCGCCTTCTTCGACATCATCCACCAGGACCCGGTGCTCTCCCAGGTCAAGCT
>JAXDLS010000212.1:0-3602 GCA_034666485.1 Chloroflexota bacterium | reverse complement strand
CTGCGCACCTTCCGGGTGTCGCGCATCCACGACCTCGCCGCCGCCCCCGGCGAGTCGCAGCGCCCCGCCGGCTTCGACGTGGCCGCCGCCTGGGAGCGCGCCCGCGCCGCGTTCGAGCAGCGGGGCGAGCCGCTGTCGGTGACGGTGCGGGTGCGCACCGGGTCGGTGGCCACCCTCCGCACCCGGATGCGCGTCCGGCTCGACGCGCGCTGCCTGGAGCTCGACCGTCCCGGCTGGACGGCGATGCGGCTGCGCTTCCCCGGTGCGGCGGCCGCCGCGGCGATGCTCGCCGGCTTCGCCGACGAGGTCGAGGTGGTGTCGCCGGACGCGGTGCGCGATCGCCTGCGCGACATCGGTCGGCGGCTCGCCGGGCTGTACGGCGACACCCCGTGAGACGACGTCCAGCAGAGGAACCGGCTGCTACCCTGAGACGATGACGACGGGAATGCGCTGGACCACCTGGCTTCCCCCCTGGCGGTAGGTCTCGATCGCCGTCCGCAGCGGCGCGGCGGTCGCCCAGGCTGACCTGCTCCGGTGACGCACCGGAGCGTCGCCCTCCCTACCACCAGGTATCCACCGCCATGGCAACTCGACCCGTTCGCTTCCCCCCCGGCAGCATCGTGCCCGCCGGCCTCTACCGCAGCACCGGCAGTGGCAGGACCCGCTATTTCGACGGCGGCACGCCGCTGCCGGGCAGTGTCAACTCGTCGTCCTGGCAGCAGGTGGCCGACCACTACCGGGTGGTGCAGACCAGCCCCCCGGCGGCGCCGCACACCACCGTGCCCGACGCCCCGCGGCATCCGGTGCGCTTCGCCGCGGGAAGCGTGGTCAGCCCCGGCGAGTACCGCAACGCCAGCTCCGGCGCGGTCCGCTACTTCGACGGCACCACGCCGCTTCCGGGCGGGGTGAACGCCACCTCCTGGCAGCAGGTCTCCGACCACTATCACGCCCACCGCGAGCGCGCCGGGCAGGATCGCCGCCCGCTGATCGCCCTCCCGGTGGCGGACCCCGACCGCGAGCCGGTGACGGCCACCGCGGTGGCGGCGACCGCCATGGTGGCGCGCCCGGCGGCACCGGCGGCGCCGAACGCCGGTGAGCTCGCGGTCGAGCTGGTCGAACGGGTCAACGCGGGCGACGCCGAGGCCATCGCCGCGCTCTTCACCCCGGACGCGTTCCTGTTCTTCCCCCTCGGGAGGGTCCTGGTCTGCCAGCGGGGAACCGCCCAGCTGCGGACGTTCCTCGCCTGGCTGCGGGCCAATGTCCGAACCCGGACGCTGAGCGTCGAGCGCATGAACGGCGACGGGACCAGCGTGACCGTCGATGTCGACGCCCGCGGGCGCACCGCCTCGGGAGCGGCCTTCACCCGTCCCGTGGCGATGGTGCTGGAGGCGGACGGCGGCCGGATCAGGATGGTGCACGTCTGCCTGGGCGCCGCCCGGGGCTGACCGGGGCTGAGGGGCGCCGCCTCGACCGCGTATCCTCGGCGGCCATGAACGTGCTCCGCATCACCGGGCCGCAGCGCCTCGAGGGCACCGTCACCGCGTCGGGCAGCAAGAACGCCGCGCTGCCGGCGATGGCGGCCTGCCTCCTCACCGATCAGCCGGTCGAGCTGAGCAACGTGCCCTGCATCGAGGACATCGAGACCATGGGCGCGATGCTGCGCGACCTCGGCGTCGGCGTCGACCACGCACGGGGCTCGACCTGGCGGCTGCGCGCCAACCAGACCCCCTCGGTCCGCCCCGACGCCGAGCTGGCGCGGCGGCTGCGCGGCTCGGTGCTGATGCTCGGACCGCTGCTCGCCCGCACCGGCGAGGCGCTCATCCCCCGCCCCGGTGGCGACGACATCGGCCTGCGCCGCCTCGACCAGCACCTCGTGGGGCTCCGCGCCATGGGCGCCACCGTGGACATCAGCGACAACAGCTACGTGGCCAGCGCGCACCTGCCGCTGCACGGCGCCCGCGTCGACCTCGACATGCCCACGGTGACCGGCACCGAGAACCTGATGATGGCCGCGTGTCTCGCCGAGGGCATCACCGCGATCGGCAACGCCGCGCGCGAGCCGCACGTCGTCGACCTGGCCCGCTGCCTCAACGGCATGGGTGCGCGCGTCACCGGCGCGGGCACCGAGCAGATCGTCGTCGAGGGCACCGGCGGCCTGCTCCACGGGGTGCGCCACAGCGTCACCAGCGACTACGTCGAGGCGGGGACCTACATGGTGGCGGCCGCGGCCACCGGGGGCGACGTCACCCTCGACCAGCTGGCGCCTGCCGACGTGCGACCGCTGATCAACAAGCTGCGTGCCGCCGGGTGCGACATCGAGGAGGGCACCACCCACGTGCGCGTGCACCGCGAGCGCACCCTGCGCGCGGTGGACGTGACCACCTGGCCGCACCCCGGGTTCGCCACCGACTTCCAGCCCCAGTTCGTGACCCTGATGACCCAGGCCGAGGGCACCAGCACGATCAGCGAGGCGGTCCACGACAACCGCTTCCGGCACGTGGACGAGCTGCGCCGGCTCGGCGCCGAGGTGACGATCGACGGCCGCAGCGCCATCGTCCACGGGCCGGCGGCGCTGCGCGGCACCCTGGTTCGGGTGCTCGACATCCGCAGCGGCGCCGCCCTGGTGATCGCCGCCTGCTGCGCCGAGGGGGTGACCGAGATCGAGGACGTCTTCCACCTCGACCGCGGCTACGAGGCGCTGGTCGACAAGCTGCGCATGCTCGGCGCCCAGGTCGAGCAGGTCACCCGTCCGGTCGAGGCCAGCCGCTGGCTGGGGTGAGGCACGTGGAGGGCGACCGCGGCCTCACCGGGCTCGCGGGGCTGTGGGCCGGCTCCCGCGACCGTCTCCGCGACAGCCCGCGGTTGCGCCGCTCCTTCGCCGCCTGGGCGGTGCTCGGGCTCGTGCTCACCGAGGCGTTCGCGGTGGGCGTGGCCCAGCTCCAGTCGCCGCGCGCGGCACTCATCGCCGCGGTCGCGGCGCTGGCCTGGTGGCTGGCGGTCACCGCGGTGCCGCTGATCGGCGCCGCGCTGCTGACCACGCCGGAGGGGACGCCCGTCGACCGCCTCGGCCCTCCCAACGGGCTCACCGCGTTGCGGGCCTACAGCTGCGCGGGGCTGATCTGCTGCGCTCTGCTCTCCACCCCGCACCGGCTCGGGTTCATCCTCTGGGGCACCATCGGCGCGATCGCCGCCCTGTTCGACCTGCTCGATGGCTGGATCGCGCGGCGCTTCGGGCCGGTCACCCGCCTGGGCCAGGCGCTCGACCCGGTGATGGACTGCGTGTTCTTCTCCATGGCCGCGGTGGGCAACGTCGCCCTCGGCATCGTCCCCGCGTGGCTGGGCGGCCTGATGCTGGCGCGCTACCTGGGACCGCTGCTGTTCGGCGTCGCCTTCCAGCTCTCCGGGCGGCGCCCGGAGCTGTCGGCCACGGAGTGGGGAAAGCGCAACACCGTGCTCACCGGCGCGGTGCTGGCGATCCTGCTGGTGGTGCGCTCCGTCGACGGCCCGGTGGGACCGGTCGCGCTCGCCCTCGGCGTCCCCCTGCTCGGCACCACCACGCTGCTCCACTTCGCGGTGATGGCGCGGCGCGAGCGCGACGCGCC
>JAXDLS010000211.1:0-2706 GCA_034666485.1 Chloroflexota bacterium | reverse complement strand
CCGTGTACCCGACGCGCATCCGCCGCTGTCGTCCGTCGGCGGGAAGGGCTGTCGCTGTGCGGAGTGTCCACAGCCACCGCCAGCCTGCCAGGTCGGCATGCCCGTAGGGCGGTCCAATCTGCTCTGTCGACCATTCTGCGGGATTGGCCACCGTGGACAAAACGCAAACCCGCCTCGCACAAAACAGTGTACGTCACCGCGGATAGCCTCGGCGTAGGCGGCCACCGCCTTCGCTCTGAGCTTGCGGGCTCACGTACGGCGCGATTACTCTGGCGGCGATGTGGATAGGCGCAGCTTTCTCACCCTCACTGGCACGCTGGCCGGGACGCTGCTGCTCCCGACCATGAAGGGCTCGCCAGCCGCCCTCGACGGGCTCCACCGCCGCGCGCAGCACCTTGCTGCGGGCGCCCGGAGCCAGCGCCCAACGACGACGCTCGCCGAGGCTGGCGACCTTGTGATGGTCGCCGAGGCTGCATTCCTGGCAGCGGTGCCGCGGGGACAGCGCCAGTCCCTCCACCGCACCGCCAGCCTTGCCGCTCTGACCGCCGCGCAGGCGGCGCAGCGGGCCAAGCATCCCGCTGGCACCCTGCTCGACCGCGCGCACGGTCACGCCGCCGGTGCGGGTGACGGCCCGCTCAAGGCTCAGGTGCTCGTGCTCAAGCGAGACGAGGAAGCCGCCGCCCGTCACCGCGGCGCGGGCTCCGCGGCGTCCGTACGGATGCTCACCGCCGCGCTCGACGCCGCGGGGAGCAGCCGGGAGACGGCGTCGCTGCGGGCGAGCATCCTCTACAGGTTGGCATGGGAGTGTGCCGCGCTGGGCGACGTCCACGGAGCGCTGCAGGAGCTTGAAGGTGCGGACGCCTCGGCGGCGATGGCCACCGTGTCCCCCGACGTGGTGGAAGACGTGGACCTACGGTGCGGCGGGGCCGAGGCGTGGCGGGGGAAGTGTCTCCGGATGGCGCGGTGTCCATCCGCGGCCGAAACTGCGCTGGCAAAGGCATTGGGTACGCGCGTGCAACCGGCGGGCGTCCTGGTGGACATCGCGCGGGTGCGTGCCGATGCGGGAGACGTTGACGGTGCGGTCGCCGCGCTGGAGGACGGATTCCTGGTCGCGCGGACGGCAGAGAACCGCCGGATCGAGGCGTCGGCGCGGCACGCGGCCGGGACGCTTCCCGACACCCCCGCGGTGCGGTCACTCAGAGAACTGATCCGCTCCTGACCGCGTCGGCGCGTCGTGTTCTCACGCCGCCTTCGCTCAGTCCGTCCCGACCGATGATCAAGCTCATGCCGAGAACAGCGGACGGGGCGGGCGGATGCTCAGCTCGTAGTAGGCGCGCTCGAGCTGCTGCGCCTCCTCCGGCAGCCGCTGGGGCTCACCGAGGGGAAGGACCTTCAGCATCACCTCGGCGAGGCGCTCGGCGAGGTGGCAGATCGCCACCGCCTGGTGGATGTCGCGTCCCACGCCGAGCATTCCGTGGTGGGCGAGGATGACGGCGCGGAGGTCGCCCAGGTGCTCGACCACCCGCTCGGCGAGGGCGGCGCTGCCCGGCAGCTCGTGGGGGCAGAGGGGGATCTCGCCGCCGAGGATGGCCACCTGCTCGTCGACGATCGGCGGCACCCCGCGACCGAGCAGCGAGAGGGCGGTGACCGCGACGCTGTGCGCGTGGATCACCGCGCCGACGCCCGCGCCGCGAGCCCGGTGCACCGCCGCGTGCATGAGCAGCTCGCTGGTGGGGTTGCGGAAGCCCTCGACCACGTCGCCGCTGTCGAGGTCGACGATGCAGACGTCGGCGGTCGTCAGCACGTCGTAGCGGACGCTGCTCGGTGAGGCGGCGATGAGCTCGGTGCCGGGAACGCGGATGGTGATGTTCCCCGCCGTCCCCGCCACCAGGCCGAGCCGGGTGAGCTCGTTGCACGCCCACACCACCTGCTGCCGCTGCTCGTCGTGTGCCAACGCCGCCTCCATTTCCCGTTGACCTACAGCGACTCGAGCTGGGCGTAGAGGTCGCGCCAGCCGCGGTGGGCCTCCCCGTAGACCGCCATCGTGCCATCGTCGGGGGGGATCTCGACGGCGGGACGCCGAAATGCCGCGACCGCGGCGGCGAGCCCTGGGTGGAGACCGGCGGCGACGGCGGCACAGGCGGCAACGCCCAGGGCGGTGACGTCAGGCTCGGCGGCGAGGGCGACGGGGCGGCCGCAGACCGCGGCGAGGATCTCCGCGAACAGCCGGCTGCGCGCCATGCCGCCGGCGAGGAGGATTTGACCCGCGCCGCCGCGCACCGCCTCGGCCTGCTCGAGGTTGGCCCGGGCGCTGTGGGCCACCTCCTCGAGGCCGGCGCGGAGCAGGTCGGCGGCGCCCAGGTCGGCGCCGAGGATCTCGGACGGCCAGGCGAGGACCCGCATCCGGGGCAGGAAGGTGGAGGGACGGGTGGCGTCGAGCACGCTCGCCCCGCCGGCGAGCGCGAGTGCCCCCCGCGACCCCGCCGGCGCGGTCGCCGCCAGCCGCCCGGCGAGAGCGTGGGCCTCGTCGCCGTCGATGCCTGCGATGCCGCCGGCGAGACGCTCGGCGAGCCACGCCCAGCCCAGCCCGGTCGGCCCGGCATTGCTCTCGCACACGAAGCCGTCGAGGGGGTGCGGGGTGCCCCAGGTGCGACGCGTCTCGTCGCGGCGCGGGGCCGGGGCGGCGGCGAGCACCGGCATCGACGA
>JAXDLS010000210.1:0-5513 GCA_034666485.1 Chloroflexota bacterium | reverse complement strand
GCGACGATGAGGTCGCGGAGCTCGGCCTGGCTGCGCACCCGCACGTGGACCAGCACGTCCCACCGTCCACTCACCACGTGGGCGCGCTCCACGGCGGGAAGCTCCATCAGCCGGTCGAGCATCTCCGTCAGCGCCGGCCCCTGGTCGGTCTCGACGCACACGATTGCCGCGACGCCGAAGCCGAGGACGTCGGGGTTCACCTGGGCGTGATAGCCGAGGATGACGCCGCGCACCTGCAGCCGTTCGATTCGCTCGGAGACGGCACCGGGGGACATGCCGATCTGCCGGGCGATGGCACGCGCGGATAGCCGCGCGTCGCCCTCGAGCAGCTCGAGGATGCGGCGGTCGACCTCGTCGACGGTCGCTCCGCCTGGGCCCGGCGGCGCGGGAGGTGCGGTGAGCATCGGTGATCATCAGTCTAGTCCATCGTCCCGATACTGAACAGATACCCATCTTGTCCCGTCGAACGACGACGAACGTTCGGCACCCTGGCGTCTCCGGCGAATCCGTGGAGCTCCCAGCTGGACGACAAGGGCAAGGACGTCGGCTGGAGCCAGCCACCTACGACCGTCGCCCAGGGTGCGGTGCGGCGGGAAGCGGTCTCGATCAGCTCCACCCGGCGACCGTCCCCGTTGGATGTCGGTCGTTTCCCGTCGCCGGCCCGGCGGCCGAAGGAATCCCGCCCGACCGATGATTCTGCGACCCCGGCGCGGTCCAAGCAGGTGACCGATCCACCGACACAGGAGCACGCTCATGACCACCCGCAGCGGACTCCCTGTCGCCGCCGGCGCCCATCTCGGCGTCTGGCGGCCCGGGACCTTGCCCGGATTCACCGTCCTGAGCGAACCCGGCGCGCTGAGCTGGTTCGAGCTCCACACCCCGTGGTGGCCACGCCCACGCCGCCGCCTGCTACCGTTCGGTGTTCCGCTGGGACACGCGACCGTCGCCGCCACCGACCAGTGCCGCTACACGACGATGCGCCATCCCGACGACGGCGGGAGGTCGGCGGGGATCATGAACGCCTCGAGGGCGACTGGCACGTCGACGACGTCGACGCCACTGTGGCAAGGGTCGAGGCGCTCGGCGGCTCGGTGACGATGAGACCGGAGGCCGCTTCGTACGGTCGCCTGGCCGTCGTTGCCTACCCGCCGGCGCCCAGTTCAAGCTGCGCGCACCGGCGCAGTAGACGCATTCATCCATCGAAGAGGCGGAAAAGGAGGACGTCATGCAGAGGATCACGCCCCACCTGTGGTTCGACACGCAAGCGCGCGAGGCCGCGGAGCTGTACACCTCGGTGCTCGACGGTTCGGAAATCGTCGCGGTCACCACGCTGCGCGACACGCCATCGGGGGACGCCGACCTGGTCTCGTTCACGCTCGCTGGCCAGCCGTTCATGGCGATCAGCGCGGGGCCGCTGTTCCGCTTCAATCCGTCGGTGTCCTTCCGGGTCGACTGCGAGTCCGACGACGAGGTCGACACCCTGTGGAGACGGCTGGGTGAGGGTGGCGAGGTGCTCATGCCCCTCGGCGCCTACCCGTTCAGCCGGCGGTACGGCTGGCTGCAAGACCGGTACGGCCTGTCCTGGCAGGTGATGCACTCCGGAGGCCGCGAGGTCACCCAGAAGATCGTCCCGACGCTGATGTTCACCGCCCCGGTCTGCGGCAGGGCCGAGGAGGCGATCAGCCTCTACACCTCGGTCTTCGGCGGATCCGGGGCGGCCGACGTCATGCGCTACGGCAGTGGCGAGGAGCCGGACACCGAGGGAACCGTCAGGTACGCCGCCTTCACGCTCGATGGGATGCACCTCGCGGCGATGGACAGCGCGCGGTCACACGGTTTCACCTTCAATGAGGCGATCTCGCTGATGGTGCTCTGCGACACCCAGGAGGAGATCGACCACTACTGGGAGCGACTCTCGGCGGTGCCCGAGGCCGAGCAGTGCGGATGGCTCAAGGACCGGTACGGCCTCTCCTGGCAGGTCGCTCCCCGGGCGATGCAGGAGATGCTTCAGCGGGCCGACGAGCAGCAGATGGCACGCGTGACCACGGCCTTCCTCGGTATGAAGAAGTTCGACCTCGCCCAGCTCGAGGAGGCGTATGCGGGACGATAGTGTAGTGCGCTGGAGCTGATGAACCGCGATCGTCGCTGTGGCACCGGGTGGCCCGTCAGGGTGGACCTTTAGGTGACGACAAGTGGACCCCATCACGTGACGGACGTTGGACCCATTCGCTGACGACCGACAACCCGGCGGCTGCCGGAGAAGGGCGACGGACGCCGACACCTGTGCATCAGGCTCCCGCGTTGCCATCTGCCATATGTCAGCGCATGGCGGACCGCCGGCGCAGTTCCTTCTGCCGGCGGCGCTTCTCCCGCTTCTCCTCACGTCTCTGGCGTCTCTCTTCGGCGGCGATCATCTTCAGGAACTTCGTCTTCGCAGTACGCATGGACCATCACTCCCCCAGCGAATAACAGCGTGGAACGGCGACCTCCACGATGGTCAGTGCCCGGACACCACCCGGTGTCTGCACCGTGACCTCGTCCCCTCCCCTGCGCCCGAGCAGCGCCCGCCCCACGGGCGAGTCCGTGGAGATACGCCCTTGCGCGGGGTCGGCCTCGCCCTTCCTCACGATGGTGTACTCCTCCTCCTCGCCGTCTGCATCGCGCACGCGAACTCTGGAGCCCGCGTGGACCTCAGCACCGGGCCACTCCTCACTCAGGACCTCGTTGGGGATACGGTCGCCTGGCGACTCCGCCGAAGCCCCGCAGAAGGCGCATTGGGGGCTACACATGGTCAGCCCGTCTCCCGGGTGCGGGTGCCGCGATCACCACATCGGCCTCCATATCCGCAGCGTCGCGTGCGTGCGGTAACTCACCGCCCTGTCGGAGGCTCGGCGCTCCGCGGCTCGACCCTCCACGCCACTCCTCCGGCTCACGCATACGCCGCGATCAGCGGCATCTCGAGCGCTCGGGCGCCTCGGGTCACCCGCTCCCGCGGCAAGTTGCGAACCCATAACGGGCGCGACCCTGGCGCAGATGAGAAGGAAGTGCGCAAGGACGTGATCACACAACATGCCCGAGCTCTCAGGCCGCCATGGCCGCTCGGGTGGGGGTCTCTGTCAACGCGGTCCGCGCCTGGGACGGGGCCGAGCGCGACCTCGGAAGCCAGCCGCCAAACGGCTTCCCCGGGCCCTGGGGATTCAGGTCGGCCGGCTCGGGCTCGATGAGACTTCTATGGACACCGCACATGACGGCCATATCGTCAAGGAGTCCGCGTGACCGTATGGGCAACTGGTTGCCGGAACTCTCTTGCCGGCCGGCTGAGCCAGACGCTCTAGGCGCGGCTCGGGAGTAAGTAGAACGTGTCCCTTGATACGGTCGGTCAGCACGTGCGCCGCCTCCGGGCTATTCGCAACCTGACGCAACGGACCTCGCAGACTTCGTCGTGCGCGTCTTCGGGCGAGGGGGCCGGCATGGCTCGAGCGCTCCAGCGGTGATCTCCACGACCACCTGAACTGGGCCGAGTGGATGCGTCGCCATGCGAGCGACCCCGCCTGGCGTCCGGACGTCATCCGGCATGCAACGAGCGCGCCAGCGATGCGCTGGGAGCGATGGAGCGACTGGCGGTTGGGCAATCCACGCTGGAGAGTCCGCGCACTCGACACCTCGAACCTCGCTGTCGGTCGAGTGGCCGACGAGCTCGTGGCCTGGATCGTGGACGAGCGGGCGCTCGTTCTTTCCGGGAGGCACCCACTGTCGAGGTGGACCAACTGCCGCTGGACCCAGCGGAGGTAGGCGTCAGCGGTGTCCTGCGCTCAGCCACCGTCGCTCCCTCAGCGCGAGCGGTCGTTGTGCCAAGCCGGCTGGCGGCAGCGGTCGACCGAATATGGCCGCGCCCGGTGCCGCGCGCCCCCACACTCGAGGACGTCGTGGCGACACGCGGCCGGATCCACCCCACCTGGCTCCGACGCCGTTCTGACGCGTCGACGCCCTCGACCGGTCGCCCGTCCATCCGGCGGACCGCCGATCCGTGCACGACGGCGTGAAGAACAACACCGGTTAACGTCCGAGGCGAGTCAGATTGTGGCCTGGTAATGGCAGCCATGCGTGCCGCTCCGTCGTGGTTTGCCACCGGGAATCCCGAGTCCCGATCACTACGACGTGCGGAGCCACGCTTTGCGGTATGTCGCACACGGATCCGCAAGAACGTTCATCCACATCCGTTGTGGTGGGTGTGCTGGACGGCGCGATGACCGCCGGGACAGCGTGACGACGAATAGAGGTGACCTCATGAATTGGAAGCTGTTGTGGCCGGTGGCCGCGCTCGTGATGGCCGCGGCGCCGGCGGCCGGTGTGGCGATGACCCGTGACGGTGCGACGAACAACACGTCGTTCCAGTACTCCATCGGGCTCTGGGGTGACCTCCCCTACAGCGATCTCCAGGCGACCACCGGCGTGCCGAACCTGATCGCCGACATGAACCGCGCCAACCTGAGCTTCTCTGTCCACGACGGCGACCTGAAGGCGGGCAACGGCACCCCGGGCTCGGTGACACCGACGACCTGCGTCGACGCGCTCTACACGCAGGCCCTCCAGTACTTCGGGTCGCTCCGGTCGGCCGCGATGTTCACGCCGGGCGACAACGACTGGACCGATTGCGACCGCCCGTCGAACGGAGCCTTCAACTCGCTCGAGCGGCTCGACCACGAGCGCCAGGTGTTCTTCAGCACCAACCGCTCCCTGGGCAGGAACCCGATCACCCAGGAGGTGCAGTCGACCCCGAACTGTCTCAGCTCCACCGGCACCACCCCGTGCGTGGAGAACCGCCGCTGGACGGTGAGGGGCGTGACCTATGCAACTCTGAACGTGCAGGGATCCTGCAACAACCTCTGTGACACCGCACCCAATCCGGCCGAGTATGCGGCGCGCAACGCGGCGGACATCGCCTGGGTCGACCAGACCTTCGCCGAGGCGAAGGCCCAGGGGTCGGCCGCGGTGATGCTGATCAGCCAGGCCGACCCCGGGTTCGACACCACCGGGGCTGCCGGGGCGCCGAAGCGTGATCCCCTGACCCTGGCGGAGACCGACGGCAGCCCCGACGGCTTCCAGAGCTTCCTGCTCGAGGTTCGCGCACAGACGATCGCATTCAAGAAGCCGGTCGCGTACGTGCACGGCGACTCTCATTACTTCCGCATCGACAAGCCGCTCCTCGACTCGCAGGGCCGCAGGCTCGAGAACTTCACCCGGGTCGAGACCTTCGGCGACAACCAGGCGAATGGACTGAACGACGTCCACTGGGTGAAGGTCCTCGTCGACCCGCACAGCCGCGACGTGTTCGCCTTCCAGCCACAGATCGTCCCCGCGAACCGGACCGCGGTCCCCGCTCCCTGATCACCCGGCGGAGCGGCGCCGCCCGACGACGTGGCGGGAGCTCGCCGACGGTCCCGTCGGCGAGCACCATCTCTGGGATTGTCTCGCTCAGTGCCCCCGGGGAGCGACTGATCCGGCTGCTGCGG
>JAXDLS010000209.1:0-8486 GCA_034666485.1 Chloroflexota bacterium | reverse complement strand
CGAGGTGGCGGTCACCCAGGTGGCGCCGGCGGAGGCGCAGTAGGCGCGGTACTCGCCGAAGAAGGGAACCACCCCGACCACCTCGTCGCCGGGGTCGACGAAGGCGCGCAGCGCCAGGCAGATGGCGGCCCCGGCCCCGCCGGTGAGGGCGATGCAGTCGGGGCCGACGCCCACCCCGGCCTCGGCGGCCACCCGGGCCCGGACCTCGGGAAAGCCGAGGTTGGGCATGTAGCCGAAGCGGTCCGCGCCGCGCTCGGCGGCGGCGGCCTGGAGGGCGGCGCGCACCGCCTCGGCGGGCTCGCCCAGCGGCTGGCCGAGGGCGAGGTCGGCGACGGCGTCGGGCCCGTGGAGGGCACGCAGCCGCTCTCCCTCGCTGAACATGCGCCGCACCCAGCTGCCCGCCACCAGCTGCGACGCCGCCCAGCGCGACAGCATCGGGTCGCCGCTCACGACTCGTGCCACGAGAACGGGTAGGCGCTGTCCACAACCCGCTGCGCGATGGTGGTGCGGTGGAGCGGGCGGAAGGTGTCGATCATCACCGCGAGCTCGTCGGTCTCGCGGGGCGCGTCGCGGGTCGCCTCCAGCGCCCCCGGCTGGGGACCGTGGGGGACGCCGCCGACGTGCAGCGTGATCGACCCCTCCTGGATGCCGCGGCGGGCGCTGTAGTTGCCGCCCGCGTAGTACATCACCTCGTCGGAGTCGAGGTTGGAGTGGTGGTAGGGGAGGGCCACCGCCTCGGGGTCCCAGTCGACCTTGCGGGGCACGAAGTTGCAGATCACCAGGTTGGGGGCCTGGAACACCTGGTGGGTCGGCGGGGGCACGTGGAAGCGGCCGGCGCGGGGCTCGAAGTCGTGCACCGAGAGCGCGCAGGGGTAGACGGTGCCGTCCCAGCCCACCACGTCGAAGGGATGGTGGTCGAGGCAGTAGCGGGTGACCCGGCCGCCGCGCTTCATCCACACCTCGGCGGGTCCCTCCGCGCCCTCCAGGTCGACCGGGCCGCGCACGTCGCGCTCGGAGTAGGGGGCGGACTCGAGCAGCTGCCCGTTGCGCGCCCGGTAGCGGTCGGGAGAGTCGACGATGCCGGCGCACTCGATCACCAGGATGCGGGAGGCGGCGGGGTCGTCGAGGTCGAGGCGGTGGATGGTGCCGCGCGGGATCACCGCGTAGTCGCCCTGGCGCAGCGGCAGCCGGCCGAACTGCGAGCGCAGCGTCCCCGAGCCGTGGTGGAGGAAGAGCACCTCGTCGGCCGAGGCGTTGAGGTAGAGGGTCTGCTGGGGATGCGCCGGGACGGCGACGCCGATGCGCACGTCGTCGTTGACCAGCAGCCAGCGCCGTCCGCTGACCGCGTCGCCCTGGGGGCCGAGCCGCCAGGCCTCGAGGTGGGAGTGGCCGTGCACCTGCTCGAGCTCGCGCGCGGCGGTGTCGTCGGGCCCCGGGGCGATGTCGTGCACCGCCTCGGGCATGCCGCGGTGGTACAGCAGCGACGACGGCCCGCTGAACCCCTCGCGCCCGAAGAGCTCCTCGAAGACCGGCCGTCCCTCGCGCTCCACCCGCATGTGCCGCTTGCGCGGCACCTCGCCGAGGCGCATGTACGAGCGCATCAGCGGCGGCTCACAGGTTGCCCCGGGCCGCCTGCTCGCGCTCGATGGCCTCGAACAGCGCCTTGAAGTTGCCCTTGCCGAAGCCGCGCGCGCCGCGGCGCTGGATGACCTCGTAGAAGAGGGTGGGGCGGTCCCCGACCGGACGGGTGAAGATCTGCAGCAGGTACCCGTCCTCCTCGAAGTCGACGAGGATGCCCAGCTCGCGCAGGTGGTCGAGATCCTCCGTGACGCCGTGGGCGGCGAGCCGTGGCGTCAGCGACTCGTAGTACGCGGCCGGGGCGGTCAGGAACTCCACGCCCGAGTCGCGCATCCGCCGCACCGTGTCGACCACGTCGTCGGTGTGGAGGGCGATGTGCTGCACCCCCGGCCCGCGGTAGTAGTCCAGGTACTCCTGGATCTGCGACACCCTGAGCCCGGAGGCGGGCTCGTTGATGGGGAAGGTGATCATCGTCGCCGGATCGCGGGTCACCTTGGAGCGCAGCGCGCTGTACCGGGTGGCGATGTCGTTCTCGTCGAACTCCTGGAAGACGTCGAAGTTGAAGACGGTGTGGTACCAGTCGACCCAGGGGTCCATGCGACCCACCTCGACGTTGCCGACGGCGTGGTCGATGAACCGGAGCCCCACCCCGGGGGTGGTGCGACGGTCCTCGCGGTAGCCGGGGAGGTGTGCCCCGGCGTAGCCGTCGCGCTCGATGAAGCGGTGCACGGTGTCGCCGAAGGTGGCCACCGCGGCGCTCCGCACCGCGCCCGAGGCATCCTCGATGCGGTGCGGCTCCTCGACGGGACGGGCGCCGCGCGAGGTCGCCGCCTCGAACGCGGCGGTGGCGTCGTCGACGCGCAGGGCGATGGTCCGCACCCCGTCACCGTGGAGCCGGACGTGCTCGGCGATGGCGCCCTCGGGGCCGAGCGCCGCGGTGAGCACCAACCGGATGTGGCCCTGCTGCAGCACGTAGGAGGCGCGGTCGCGCACCCCCGTCTCCGGGCCGGCGTAGGCGATCACGTCGAAGCCGAATGCGCTGCGGTAGTAGTGTGCCGCCTGGCGGGCGTTGCCCACCCAGAGCTCGACGTGGTCGGTGCCCAGCAGGGCCGGGGCGCCCGTGCCCGTCGCCTGGAGCGCTGTCTCGGTCATGCCACGCGCCTCCGCTCCTCGAGCCCGTCCCAGAAGACCCCGACGCCGTCGAGCATCTCGCGCGCGCCCTCGAGGAACTTCTCCTCGTCGAAGTCCGGTCGCGCGTATGCCTCCACCAGCTCGTCCAGGGTGTGGGCGGCGTGCTGGTCCTCGACCCGGTCGTGCCAGGTGAAGAAGGAGAGCCGCAGCTCGGGGCACTCGCGATCGCGGAAGCGGTCGAGGCCGGTGATGAGCTGCTTCCAGAACCCCGCGGCGGCCCAGTGCTCGACCGCGAAGGACGCGCCCGCGGCGATGTCCGGGTCCTCGCTGCCGTAGATGCGGGCCAGCTCGTCGCAGAAGTGCAGGGTGGTCGGCCAGCCGTGGCGGCGCTTGCCGATGTCGCCGAAGCCCAGCCCCAGCGGCTCGGCCACCTTGGTCAGCCACTCGAAGTGTGCGGCGGTGAAGTGATAGATGCCGCCGTCGACGGTGCCCTCGGTGGAGACCAGGGCGGGGTCGCCGAGACGCTCCATCTCCTGCTCGTCGGCGGGGACGACGCTGGGGCGCGCGGAGGTGCGTCCCGAGCGGAAGACCACGCCGAGCTCGTTGACCAGGATCTCCTTGGCGCAGCGCGCCTGGGCCAGGCTGGGTGCGTTGATGGTCTTCAGGAGCTGGGCGACGACGAAGAGATTGCTGAAGACCGAGAACTGCTGGACGAGGTCGCGGACCTGGTCGCGGCTGGCCCACCCCTCGGTGAACCAGGCGCAGTAGCGGTTGTCGGTGACCACCGGATGATCCATGACCGTCGCCCGCACCCGGGCGAGGAACCGGTCCCACCCGGGGTCGTGGCCGCCCGCCGGCTCGTGGACGAGCATCGCCATGTCGCTACCACCTCCAGAACAGGTCCGAGAGGATCTGGATGATCCGGTGACAGTATGCCGCCGATCCCCGAGATCCGTCGATGACAGTCGCATTGCTGGAGACGAAAGATCAGATGATCCACTGGATGGTTGCACAACGTCTCTGGCAGTACTGGCCGGATCGAGGTGCGCTGGACGCTTCTCAGCGTGGCCTCAGCGTCCCGGGGCGGGGTCGAGCGGACACTGGCGCCAGCACCGCTTCCGCCCACCCCTGCCCGGAGCTCCCGCCCATGATCCGTCCCCGTTTCACCCTCGCCCGTCTCGCCCTCGCCGGCGCCGGGCTCGTGAGCGCCGCCGGCATCGGCGCCGCGGCCGTCCCCCATGTGCTCGCCTCCGCTCCGGCCGCGGCGACGAGCGCGCCGCCGGCGCCGGGGGCCGCTCCCGCCGCGGGCCAGAAGCCCGCGAACGCGAAGCGCCACCACGCTGCCCTCGCTGTCCGCCACCTGCTCGTGAAGCAGACGGCGACGCAGACCGGGACGACGGTGCAGCAGGTGCGCGCTCAGGCGAAGGCGGGAAAGAGCCTCGACGCCATCGCCGGGTCCAGGGCCCAGGCGGTGCGCGACGCCGCCCTCGACGCCGTCACCAAGCGCCTCGACGCCGCCCGTGACAGGGGCAGGATCACCGCGGCGCAGGAGACCAAGCAGCTGGCCAGGGTGAAGGGCCGCATCGCCACGGCGATGGCGGCGACTCCGCACCCCAGGGGCGCCGCCGGCGCATAGCCCTCCGTCCCCCCCTCCCGTCCCGAGGCCGCCGGCACCGCGCCGGCGGCCTCGTCGCGTCACCGGTGCCGGGCTATCCGAGCAGGTGGATCAGCTGCCCGAGCAGTCCCGCCGAGCCGGTCCCCGGCGCCGCCGGAGCGGGGCCGCCGAGGCGGATGGGGATTCCCAGGACGGTCAGCCCGGGAGCCGGCGTGGCCGGCACTCGGGGTGCGGGCGCGGCCGCTCCCGGTGCCGCCACCGGCGCCGCGGGGAGCGGCAGGGGCACGGGGAGGGGCGGCGGTGCGGGGGCTGCCGCCGGCGCCCTCGCCGGCGCCGGCGCGGCGCTGCCGCAGGGGACCGCGGCGGCGTCGTCCTGGCCACCACCGGCGTCGATGGTCAGGGTGAGGGTGGCCACCTGCATCGAGGTCACGCCGTACGGAGAGGCGAGGCGGGCGCCCGCGGGCGGGCTGCCGACGTTCGCCACCGGCACGTCCACCTCGACGAGGCCCGGCCTGCCGGGGACGATGCGGCCGGCGTCGACGTGGGTCGCCTTGCCCCCGCCGACCCGACCGTCCTCGAAGATGGTGCCGCCGAGGCGGTCGATCCTCGTGTGCGCGTACCAGGTGGTGCCGGCGTAGGTCCAGTAGAGGAGGTAGTCGGCGCCCCGGGCGATCGACGGCACCTGGCCGGTGAGGTCGGCCACGGTGAGCACGGCGCGCAGGGCGGTGCCGTCCGGGGCGAGGGAGATCTCACCGCGGGTCAGGTCCATCTGCGGGATCGGGGCGCCGGTGAGGGGATCGGTGGCGTTGCCCGACGCGGTCGTGAAGGCGGGCCCGCACGGGGTGGCGAGCACGGGGTCGGGCACCGCGGGCGGCCCGGCGGTGACCGCCGGGGCGGTGGTGCCGGCGATGTCCCGCATCAGGTTGGCGAGGTTGGGGGTGCCGAAGCCGCTGACGTAGTCCCAGCCGGCGCCGGCGGCGTAGAGGCCGTTGGCGCCGACGGTGATGTCGTGGAAGTCCTGGGCGTAGTGCGAGCTGGTCCCCTTCGCGTAGAGGAGCGGGTTGGCGAAGCCGAGGCCGTGCGCCTGGTCGGGCGCCGCCGCCTGGATCCGGGTCCACATCCCCAGCCAGAGCGGGGCCGAGAGGCTGGTGCCTCCGGAGGTGCCCGGGACCATGTCGGTGACCACCGTGTAGCCGTTGCCGACCACGTCACCGGAGAGCGCGCTCACGTCGGGCAGCCCGCGGCACACCGTTCCCGGGGTGAAGACCTGCAGCAGGCCGGGGCCGAGCACACAGGGATGGTTCACCGCGCTCACGCCCCTCTGGTAGTCGGGGCGGGGGATGAAGAGGGCCGAGCCGCCGCCGCCGAAGGGCCAGGCGTACTCGAGGGCGCGCTCCCGCGGGCTGGTGCCGTCCTTCGAGTAGAGGACGGTGCCGCCGACCGCGACCACGTAGCGGCTCGCCGCCGGGTAGTTCTGCAGGGGGACGGCGTGGTTGAGCAGGCCGTTGCCGGCGCCGATGACGGGGAGCACGGCGATCGGGCACGAGGAGCCGGTGTCGCCGGTGGAGACGAAGAGGCTGCGGCCCTCGAGGGTGCCCTGGAGCAGGGTCTGCTCGGCCACCGGCTCGAGGTTGTTGCCCAGCGCCTGGCCGGCGTTGGGCAGCGGGTTGGCGAGCGGGTTGCCGGTGATGACGTTCAGCGGGTTGGTCTCGCACTCGCCGAAGGAGGCGCTCGCCTGCCGGGGGCCGTCGGGGTCGCTGACCCAGGTCGAGAACATCGTCGCGACCTCGGCGTCGCTGAGCGAGGAGCCGAAGTACAGCTTCTCCTGGCGGACCAGCGGGGCCATGCCCGTGCTCGCCTGGGTGTCGAGGTTCCACTCGCCCTCGCCGAAGTTGTCGTTCCAGGGGCCCGCCCCGGTGTGCTTCACCACCACCGGCACGTGCGGCAGATGGTTCAGGTCCTCGAAGCGGCGCAGGTTGGCGATCACCGGGTCGGTGGCGCCGGCGCCGAAGATCGCCATGGTCTGGCCCTGCCCCTGGTTCTCGGCGGGCTGCTGGTAGAGCGACCAGAGGTCCTGCGGCGTGTAGGCGGAGGTGTACAGGCCGGCGGGGGCGGGGATGGGGCCGATCTGTGTCCGCGCGGTCGCGGCCGAGGTGGTGCTGTGCGGTGCGGAGAAGTGCTGCAGGGTGTTGAGCCCGACGATCGAGATCACCCCCAGGGCGCTCGGCACGCTCGGCGGCCGGTCGTTGGCGAGGAAGCCGGTGCGCCCCGCGCTGTAGGAGCGCATCGTGGTGCCGAGCAGCCGGCCGATCCGGCCGGCGGCGCCGACCGCCTCGATGAGGGTGCCGCCGGAGCCGACGTGCCCGACCTCGAGCCCGGCGCCGTGCAGCCAGGCGACCGTGGCCGAGACCCGCTCGGGCGAGGCGCCGAACCGCGAGGCCACCTGGTCGGGAGTGAGGAAGTGGTGGTAGAGGGGGCTGGCAGGGTCGTAGAGGGCGGTGAGGAGCGCCTGCTCGCCGGCCGGGTCGGAGGAGGCGAGGCCGACACCGATGTGCAGCGGCGTCGACGCCGGGGGCAGGGCCTGGGCGACCAGCCTGTCGAGGCCCGGAAGCACGTTCTGGGCCAGCTGCACCACCGCGGGGAGCGACGGCCCGTCGAGGACGGCGGCGTGGAGGTTCGCCGCGCCGGCCACGAGGGTGCCGGCGGCGACGGCGGCGACGAGCGCTCGACGAAGCGGTCCTCTGACCATGGGCAGACTCCCGTGGGGTCGTCCGATCTGCGCCGGATGCAGACCTGACCGGCTGGCGTTCCCCTCATCCCTCCGACGCGCGAGGGTGGGGCTTCCTTGCGTCTCCCGGGTCGTCTAACGTCCGCCTCCGTGGCCAGAGCGCAGGAGCCCGCCGCCCTGGACCGGATCGACCGCCGCATCCTCGAGGTGCTGCGCGACGACGGCCGGATCAGCATCGCCGCCCTCGCCGAGCGCGTCGGGGTGTCGCGGGCGAATGCCTACACCCGGCTGCTGCGGCTCCGCGAGGAGGGGGTGATCGAGGGCTTCACCGCGCGGGTGAACAGCCGCCGCATGGGCCTGGGCATCGCCGCGCTCGTCCTCCTGTCGGTGCGCCAGCCGGACTGGCGGGCGCTGCGCAACGAGCTCTTCGAGATGCCTGAGGTGGAGTACTGCGCGCTCACCACCGGCACCCACGACGCCCTCATCCTGGTGCGCGCCACCGACGTCGAGACCCTCCGCGACGTGGTCCTCGAGCGCCTCCAGAGCCTGCCCATGGTGCAGGGCACCCAGACCATCTTCGTGCTCGACGAGGTGGTGAGGAAGCCGTTCGTGCTCCCCTGAGCCGCCCTGCGTCCGGACCGCCTCTAGCGTGCGACGGGTTCCAGCACCCACCGCGCGAAGTCGGCAGGACCCACGTTGCCACCGCACAGGATCGTGGTGACGCGCCGGCCGGCGAACCGCTCGGGTTCCTCGAGGACGGCGGCGACCCCGAGCGCTGCGGACGGCTCGACGACGAGTCCCGCGTGCTCATGGAGCATCCGCATGCCGAGCTTGATCGAATCCTCGCGAACCAGCATCACGTCGTCGAGCACGACCAGCAGGTCGTCCAACACCTCGGGGATCGGACAGCGCCCGGCGACGCCGTCGGCGATCGTCTCGATGCGGTCCGTCTCGACCACCGTTCGCTGACGCCACGACAGCGCCATCGCGGGCGCACCGGGGCTGGATTCCGATCACCTCCACGTGCTCGGCGAGCGAGCGCACGGCGTAGCCCACGCCGCTGGCCATCGCTCCGCCGCCGACGGCCACGAGCACGACGTCCAGCCCCGGATCGTCTCGGACGAGCTCGAGGCCGATCGTGGCGGCGCCCTCGCAGGTCGCCAGATCCAGGCTGTCCTCGACCAGATAGGCGCGACCCGCCTCCGCGATCTCGCGCGCCAGCAGCCGGGCGTCCTCGATGTCCTCGCCACCGAGCCGCACATCCGCGCCGAGGGCGGCGATCTGGCGCAGCTTGAGCGGGTTCGCGGTTCTCGCCGCCACGACGGTGACCTCCAGGCCTCGATGCCGGCCGCTGTAGGCCAGCGCCTGACCGAGATTCCCGGCGCTCGCGCACACCACTCGCGACGCTCCCCTCCGCCGGGCCACGGCAACCAC
>JAXDLS010000208.1:0-3499 GCA_034666485.1 Chloroflexota bacterium | reverse complement strand
ACGCTCGTGGTCGTGGTCGTGGTCTCGGTCGTGGTCGTGCTCGTGGTCGTGGTGCAGGTCTCGTCGTCCTTCTAGTCCTTGTCGTCGTCCTTCTTGTCCTTGTCCTTCTCGGCGGGCATGGCCTGGTCGACGACGTCGGGCTTCGCCTTGTCGTCGGACCTGTCCTTGTCGCAGTCCGTGGAGGTCGCCGCCGGCGCCGCCAGGGCGGCGGACCCGGCCGGCGAGTCCGGCGTGGTGGCGGCACGGGCGGAGTCGATCCCGCTGTGCCCCATGAGCGCGGTCCCCCCGATGGTGAGCGCGACTGCAGCGGTCCGAACCGCGGTGAACATCCCCTTCCTCTGGCTCATGGGAACACCTCTCGGTGAAGTAGAGATGAGTGCCTCGATGCAACCTGTCGAGGGCGGGATCCTACCATCCAGGTCCCACGAGTGCACGGACTGAGTGGTCCCGTGAGTGTGATGCGTCCCGTGGGTTCGGGCTATCCCACCGCGACCGGGAGCCGCACGGACACCCGGGTCCAGCGGCTCTCCTCGCTCTCGATGGAGACCTCGCCGCCCTGGGCGCGGACCAGCCCCTGGACGATGCTGAGACCGAGCCCGCTGCCGCCCTCCTCGCGCGCCCGGGTCTTCTCGCCGCGGTAGAAGCGCTCGAAGAGATGGGGGAGGTCGGCGGGGGAGATCCCGGGGCCCTCGTCGAGCACGCTGAAGCGCGCCTGCCCGTCCTCGGCCTCGGTCGACCACACCTGCCGCGCGCCGGGGGCGTACTTGCAGGCGTTGACCAGCAGGTTGCGGGCCACGGTGATCACCGCGCCGCGGTCGGCGGTGACCATCACCGGCGGGCCGCCGAAGCGCCGCTCCAGCGCCTCCGGCATCCCCGGCACCCCCTCGTCGAGCACCGCGGCGAGCACCTCGTTGAGGTCGAGCAGCTCCGGGCTCGCCGGCGGCTGGGCGTCGATCCGCGCCAGGGTCAGCAGGTCGAGCACGAGTACGCGCAGGCGCTCGGACTCGCGCGCCATCGCCGAGAGCGCCGCCTCCAGCGACTCCGGGTCGCGGGAGACGCCGCGCCGGAGCACGTCGATGTACCCCTTCAGCGCGGTCACCGGGGTGCGCAGCTCGTGGGACGCGTCGGCGATGAACCGCCGCGTCCGCGCCTCCGACTCGGCCTGGGCGGCGAAGGCCACCTCGATCCGGTCGGCCATCTCGTCGAAGGCGCGCGCCAGGGTGCCCACCTCGTCGCCGCGCTCCGGGAGCCGGCTGCGGGCGCGGAGGTCGCCGGCGGCGAGCCTCCCCGCGGTGTCGGTGACCCGGTGGAGCGGGCGGAGAGCGCGCTCGGTGAGCCACAGCCCGGCGAGCAGGGCGAGGACCAGCACCGCGCCGCCGCCGAGCAGCAGCGCGTCGCGGTCGGTGGCGAGCACCTCGTCGAGCGGCGCCATCGGGGTGCCGAGCTGCGCGGCGAGGCAGGCGGGGGCTCGCGACGCCGGGCTCGCGTGGACCGGGAACGCGACCACCAGCTGGCCCTCTCCGCTGGCGTTGTCGATCACCTGGGCGGCGGGCTCGTGGCCGGCGAGGGCGCCGTCGAGCGCCGTCGAGGACAGCCGGGGCAGAGCGGCCAGGCTGGCCGGGAAGTGCGCCCCGATGACGTCGAGGTTGGCGTCGTAGACGGCGACGGAGACGCTCTGCCCCGAGACGACGGAGGTGCGGGTGGCGAGGAAGGTGGCGACCCGGGCGACCACCGCGCTGGGGACGGAGCCGCAGCCCCGGCCTGACGTCACCGCCTTGATCTCGGCCGTGGTCGGATTCACCGGCGCGGCCGGCCTGGGGGCGGCGGCGCCCGGCGACGGCGTCGCCGCCGGCGTCCGCCGGGCCGGGGGGGCCTGCCGCACCCCGTTGGCGCTGAGGTCGCGGACCGCCCCCTGCAGATCGCCCCGCAGGTCGGTCACCCGGGTGCTCACCAGGCTGCGCTGCAGGGCCACGTACTGGAAGGCCCCGAGCGCGACCAGGAGCAGGCCGAGCAGCGCGACGTAGGTGAGCGTCAGCCGCCAGCGCAGCGAGCCCAGGGCGCGGAGGACCCTGCCGGGCGAGGCCGTCGGCTCAGACCTCCGCCACCGCGCCCACCTCGGTGCGCAGCCGGTAGCCGACTCCGCGCACCGTCTGGATGCGCAGGTGCTGGGGATCGCCGAGCTTCTGCCGCAGGTAGCGGACGTAGACCTCGACGTTGTTCTCGTCGCCGAAGAAGGCGTATCCCCAGACCTCGTCGAGGATGCGCTGGCGGGGCAGCACCTGGTCGGCGTTGAGGGCGAGGAAGTGGAGCAGGTCGAACTCGCGGACGCTGAGCTCGACGAGCCGCTCGCCGAGGCGCACCTCCCGGGTGGCGGTGTCGATGCTCAGCTCGCCGGCGCGCACCACGCGGGCCAGGTCGGGCTGGCGGCGGCGGAGCACGGCGCGCACCCGGGCGAGCAGCTCGCCGAACTCGAAGGGCTTGACCAGGTAGTCGTCGGCCCCCAGCTCCAGGCCCTGGATGCGATCGGTGGTCTCGTCCCGGGCGCTGAGGATGATCAGCCCGCGGTTGCGGTCGCCGGCGAGGGCGCGGCAGAGCTCCCAGCCGTCCATCCGGGGCATCATCAGGTCGAGCACCACGATCTGCGGCTTGAAGTCGTCGACGACCCGGAGCGCGGCCCGGCCGTCGGGCGCGGTGCGCACCTCGAAGCCCTCGTGCCGCAGCCCGAGGGCGATGAAGTCGGTGATGCTCGGCTCGTCGTCGACGACCAGCACGCGGGGCGCGCTCATGCTCCGCCGAGTATATGGACGCTCCGCGCCGCCCAGACCATCCCCGGAGCGGTTCTCAACGAGCTCTCAGACGGCGGTGGGCGGGCGGTTGACGCTCACCGAGGCGCTGCGCAGCCGCTCGCCCTCGCGCCAGCGCACCGTGATGACGTCGCCCTCACGCCGCCAGCGGGCCCGCTCCAGGGCGGTGGGTTCGGCGCCGGCGCGCTGGGCGATCGCGGTGCGGAAGCGCTCGGGGAGGTCGGTCCAGCCTCCCCGGGCGCCGCGGCGGGGCAGGCCGGTGCGGAAGACGGTCCAGCAGGCGTCGGGGGCGGTCACCACCACCGCGCCGGCCTGGCCGCTCTCCAGCAGCTCGAGGCCGTAGGGGGCCTCGCCCTCCCAGGGCATCCAGACCAGCGCCCGCTCCTCGGCCACCCACCAGGCGAACGGCTCCTCCCCCGGCTGGTGCGGCATCCGCGCCGGGCGGTGGTGGGCGGCGGCGACCCGCAGCGCCACCGCGCCCAGCCGCTCACGGGCGGCGGGGTCGCCGCGGAGCATCCCCGAGGTGGTCGAGGCCTGCCCCATGTCGCGGGCCGCGGTCGCCGGATAGGCGTGGCGCACCAGCCCCAGCGAGCCGTCGCGCACCTGCTCGGCGGCCCCCGCCCCGAGCCAGTCGTCCCAGGGCAGCTCGACCGCGGCGGAGAGCAGCGCCTCGCCGGGCAGCGCGCTGCCGTGGC
>JAXDLS010000207.1:0-2511 GCA_034666485.1 Chloroflexota bacterium | reverse complement strand
TGGCCGGCAGCAACGTGGCCGTCTATGACAACGGCACGCTGTTCAGTCGCGCCGCTGCCAGCGGTTTCTGCAAGGGCTGACCGGTACGGTGTTGATGCCCGGCGGTTCTGCCGCCGGTCGAGTCGCGTCTGGCCGCTCTGCCGCCGGTTTCTACCGGGGGGGAGGCCAGCCTCCCCCCGCTCATGTAAGGGTGAACCTCACCCCGTGGACCGACCGTCGTAGTAGCCCGGGGATGGGGGCGCGGGGGAAGGGGGTGGATAACCCTGCTTCTGTGGACGAGCGGAGGGAGGCGGGGTGGGCGTGCACGCCAAGGGTGGCGTGCGCTTGGATTCGGTCCCGGCTGGTCCGGGGGGTGGCGCGGAGGTCCCGCTCTGAGGGAGGCGTCGTCGACGCCGAGCCTCGATGCCCTGATTGCCACCCCTGGCCCGGCCACGGAGGTCCCGGATCAGGGAAGTGGATGGGCCCGTCGAGGCCGGATCCGCTTGCAGCACATGAGTGGGAGCCGTTGCCGGGCTCACCCGCGTGGGACCGTGGCCGGCGAGGACACCGTCACCGCCGCTCGGGGCAGCCGGGGGGTGATGTCCATGTGGGTGAGGAGGTGACCATGGAACGGGAACGGCGGCTGGTCGGCATCGACCTCGGCATCAGCTCGGCGCACACGGTGCGCGTCCTCGCCGGCGACGGCACGGAGGTGTGCCGGCGTCGGTGTGTGCCGACCGTGGAGAGCCTGGAGGTCATCGAGCAGGCGGCGCTGGCCGGTGCGACCGAGGGCACGCGGCTGGAGGTGGTGATGGAGCCGACCGGCCCGGCGTGGCTGCCGGTGGCGGTCTTCTTCAGCCGTCGCCAGCACACCGTGTACCGGGTCTCCTCGGCCAAGGCGGCCGACCTGCGGCGGTTCCTCTCGCGCCATACCAAGTCCAACGGCATCGACGCCGACACGCTGGCTCGGTTGCCCCTGGTCGATCCCCGGGGCCTGATCCCGCTGGAGCTGCCCGACACGGACCGCGCCGAGCTGGCGCGGCGGGTCCGTGCCACCGATCGCCTCACCCGGCAGGCATCGGAGCACAAGACGCGCATCAAGGACCTGGTGCGCCAGCTGTTGCCGATCAGCCCACTGCGAGGAGAGCTCGGCAAGGGCGACCTCGCCGTGCTGACGCGGACCGGTGGTCACCCCGGCCTGCTGGTGGAGATGGGGTCGGGCCTCCTCACCGAGCTGGTCCACGAGGCCTCAGCGGGGCATCTCGGCGCCGAGCGCGCGCAGCAATGGCTCGACGCCGCGCGGGGGGCGCTGGCCCTGTACGGTGACCATCCCGCCTTCGCTGCGGATGCTCTTGCCGACGAGGTGCAGACAGAGATTCGCCTCCTCGCCGCCATCGAGAAGGAGCTCACGGGCCATGCCACGGCTCGCGAGGCGGCGTACCGGCAGGTCGATCCCCGTGCCCTGGCGCGGTCTCTCCCTGGTGTCGCCGAGGTCGGCGGGCCGGCCCTGGTGGCGCTGATGGGGCGCCCCGGCCGCTTCCGCACCGCGGCCCACTTCCGCTCCTTCACCGGGCTGACGCCCAAGACGTCGGAGACGGGTGACACCGAGCGTAAGGGACAGGCCATGTCGAAGGCAGGACCGGGTCTGCTGCGTACCACCCTGGTCCGGTCAGCCGACATCGCCCGGATGCAGGACCCTCAGCTGGCACGGCTGTACTACGTCCAGATGGTCGAGCGCGGCGCGAGCCACATCAAAGCCTGCTGCGTGGTCGGAGCCCACCTCGCCGAGCGTGCTCTGGCGGTGATGCAACGCGGCGAGCCGTATGTCGTGCGCGACACCGAGGGACACGCGATCGAGCGCACCAAGGCCAGGGCGCTGATTCTCGAGCGCTGGACGGTGCCCGAGGAAGTGCGTCGCCGGCGGCGGAGCAGAAAGGCGAGGAAGGCCCCTCAGAAAGTCCTCGTGGGACATGTCGACACGAGGCGACCTTCCTCGCCGACCATGGTGGCGCCTGCACCCGTGGACATCAACCACGCCCTCAGCGACCAGCGGCGATGACCAGCTCGGCGAACATCAGTTCGCACTTGACAACCCATCCCCCATAGGGAATCAGGGCAAAGACATCGTGCGCTGGCGCGCCCGATGCCGTGCCCTACCCCCCTCCGCGCCGGCACTCGCCGGCGACGCGCGCTTCGCGCGCTTTGCGTGAAGGGTCGACGGGCCGAGGCACCAGGAGCAACGCAAGCGTTGCTCTCACCCACCCGCCGAGCGGCTTCACGGGTGGGGTGCGTGACGCCCCGCATGTGCATCACGGCCTTCGCGGGGGCGCCTCGCTGCGCCGCCTTCTCCGCGGATGTACGGGTTTCCAGGAGGAACGCGCAGCGTTCCTCAGCTGGTATCTCGGCGGGTGGAGGAGCAAATAGCGAGCGCGAAGCGCGCGCCGCCGGCGAGTGCCGGCGAGGGGGGGCAGGAGCCGGCATCGGGCGCGCCAGCGCACGATGTCTGATACGAAAATAGCCCCGCGCGAAGCG
>JAXDLS010000206.1:0-5356 GCA_034666485.1 Chloroflexota bacterium | reverse complement strand
GCCGCGCCTGGCAGCGGGTCTGCCGCTCCTCGGTGCTGCTTGTCTGGCGGCGGCTGCTGGCGGTGACGGCCGGCGCCTGAGGGGCGCCAACAAGGGGGAAGACTCACGATCCAGGTGCTGATGGCCTGGGGGAGGCCCCCTCACCATTGAGCGCGTCAGCGCTCAGAGCCAAAAAGGGGGACCCGGGATGACCGAGGACGAGAGCGGGCCGCGGACGCCGACCGCCGACCCGGCGGAGATCGAGCGCCGCCTGCAGATGCCGCTCGAGCTGGCCATGGCCACCCAGCGCGCGGTGCGCCGGGTGCGTCCCGACCCGGTCGACGACGCCGTGCTGCGCCGCTGCCTGGAACTGGCGGTGGAGGCGCCGACCGGGTCGAACAGCCAGAACTGGGCCTTCGTGGTGGTGCGCGACCGCGAGGTGAAGGCGGCGTTCGGCGCCCAGTACCGGCGGGCATGGAGGATCTACGGCGGCCTGGGTGAGCGGCTCCGCGGCGGCGACCCCCAGACCGCCCGGATCCTCCGATCGGTGCAGTGGCAGGTCGACCACTTCGAGGAGATCCCGGTGCTGGTGGTGTGCTGCCTGCGCGGCGGCCCCCACCTCCCCCTGGTGCCGATGCCGCCGATCGCCGCCAGCAGCCACTACGGCTCGATCTATCCGGCGGCGCAGAACCTGCTGCTCGCCGCCCGTGCGGTGGGGCTGGGCGCCTCGCTGATCACCCTGCCGCTGTGGTCGGCGATGCAGGCCCGCCGCATCCTCCACATGCCGCTGACCGTCGACCCGGTCTGCATGGTGCCGATGGGCTGGCCGATCGGCCGCTACGGCCGCAAGCGCCGCCCCCTGGAGGGTGCTGTCCACCTCGACCGGTGGGGGCGACGGCCGTGGTCCTCGGCCCCGCCGGTCGATTGAGAGGCGCCGCATCTCCACCGGCGGCAGAGCCGCCGCGCGCGTCAGGAGCGAGGCGCCATCTCGATGGTGAGCAGGTCGTGGGCGAGGAGGGCGCCGGGAAGGGGGCGGCGCTGGGAGAGGTGGCTGAGCACGAAGCGGGTGCCGGGCAGCACCGCCATCAGGTCGCTCACCTCGCCCGCCCACATGTGGGACGGGAGCGGGCCCTCGAAGGAGGTGCACTCGCACACCATCAGGTCCGACCGGGCGGCGCAGCGGCGCAGCCCCGCGCAGATCTCGCTGTCGCCGCTGAAGCCGACGGTGACCCCGTCGGGTGCGGTGATCGCGTACGCCAGCGACGGGCCGGTGGAGTGGACCACCGCGTGGGCGCGGATGCGGTAGCCGTCGACCACGGTGTCGCTGCCGTCCTGGAGCACCACCGTCTCGGGACGCAGCCGGTCTCGGATGACGCTCTGCAGGCCGGCGCCGTAGCCGGTGCGCAGCAGCCGCCGCACGTACTCCTCGGTGCCCGGTGGGCCGGCCAGCCGCAGCGGCGCGGGATCGTCGCCGTTGAGAGCGCGCGCACCCAGGAAGACGGGGAGCATGTAGGTGTGGTCGGCGTGGAAGTGGGTGAGCAGCACGGTGGTGACGGCCCCCAGCTCCAGGCCGGCGCGGGGCATCTGCACCTGCACCGCGCAGCCGCAGTCGACCAGGATGCGCCCGTCCACGCAGTACGCGGAGTTGTGACCGCAGCCGCTGAACGCCGAACCGCTGCCCAGGACCGTCAGACGCACGCTGGGGGAGCCTAGCAGTACCCTCCTGCCCATGCTCGATGCACCTGTCCGACTGACCGCGTACGCATCGGGCGGGGGGTGTGCCACCAAGATCGCCCAGGCCGACCTCGCCGGCATCCTCGCCGGCCTGTCGCTTCCCGTCGACGACCCCGCCCTGCTGGTCGGCGCCGCCACCGGCGACGACGCCGCCGTCTACCGGCTGCGCGACGACCTCGCCCTGGTGCTCACCACCGACTTCTTCTCCCCGGTCGTCGACGACCCCGGCGACTACGGCGCCATCGCCGCCGCCAACGCGCTCAGCGACGTCTACGCGATGGGCGGAACGCCGCTGCTGGCGCTCAACCTGGTGGCCTGGCCGCAGGAGGACGTGCTCCCCGCCAGCGTGCTCGAGCGGGTGCTCCAAGCCGGCGCCGCCACCGTCGCCGAGGCCGGAGCGCTGCTCGCCGGCGGCCACTCGGTGCGCGACCAGGAGCCGAAGTACGGCCTCGCCGTGGTCGGCACCGTGCATCCCGACCGGGTGCTGACCAACGCCGCCGGCCGGCCGGGGATGGCGCTGGTGCTGACGAAGGCGCTGGGGACGGGGATCGTCAGCAACGCCACCAAGCTTGGCGAGGCGCCGGCGGAGGTCACCGCCGCGGCGGTGGCGAGCATGCGCCGGCTCAACCGCGACGCCTCCGCGGCGGCGCTGGCCTGCGCGGTGACCTGCGCCACCGACGTCACCGGCTTCGGCCTGCTCGGCCACGCCCACTCGCTGGGACGGGCGAGCGGCTGCGGGATCGAGGTGGACGCCGCCGCGCTCCCGCTGCTCCCCGGGGTCGCCGGCCTGGTGGCGGCGGGGCTGGTCCCCGGCGGAAGCCGGCGCAACCGCGCCTACGCCGACGGCTGGACCACCTGGGAGCCGGAGGTCACCGAGCTGCAGCGCACCGCCGTCACCGACGCCCAGACCTCGGGCGGCCTGCTCCTCGCCGTCGATCCCGGGCGGTGCGCCGAGCTCTGCGAGCGGCTGGTCGCGGCCGGCTGCACCGGCGCGGTGATGGGCCGGCTGGTCGAGGCCGGCGCGGGCGAGGTGCGGGTCCGCGGGTAACAATCCGGTCGCGCCAGGTGTGCGGGGCGGGTCGAGTGGGTACAACTGAGCCTGCCTCACTAGGAGAGGCACTCAGCAATCCGAAGGAACCCACAGTGACCCCATCCCCACCCGCCGCCGCCGAGGCCCGTCTCGCCGAGCTGCTCACCTGCGCCTCCCGGCGATTCCACCGCGGCGTCGGCGCCCGGCTCGCGCCCCTCGGTCTCACCTGGCCTCAGGCGCGGGTGATGCGGCTGATCGCCGAGCCCGGCTCGAGCATGCGGATGGCCGACATCGCCGCCCGGCTCGGAGTGGTGCCCCGCTCCGCGACCTCGATGGTCGACGTCCTCGAGGAGGGCGGCCTGGTGAGCCGGCACCCCGATCCCCAGGATCGCCGCTCGGTGCTGGTCAGCCTCAGCCCGGAGGGACGGCGGCTGCTCGACGGCCTCGACGAGGCCCGCCGCGCCACCGCCGAGGCGATGCTCGGGCGGCTGACCGCCGCCGACCGCGGCGAGCTGGTGCGGCTGCTGGAGGCGGTGGTCGAGGGTGACGGCGGCTGCGCGCACGGAGGGGGACGGCGATGATGCAGTGGGGCCCGAGCATGCGCTCGTTCCGCCGCGACGACTCGGTGAAGGGGCACCGGCTGGCTCCCGGCACGGTGCGCCGCATGGCCGGCTTCGCCCGGCCCTATCGGCGGATGCTCGCCGGCTTCCTCGCGCTGGTGGTGGTCGACGCCGCCATCGGCACCGCCAACCCGCTGATCTTCCGCGAGATCATCAACGGCGGCATCGTCCGCCACAACTCCCGCCTGGTGGTGGGCCTGGCGCTGCTGGTGGCCGGCCTCGCGGTGGTCGATGCCGGGCTCTCGCTGGCCCAGCGGCTGGTGTCCTCCCGGGTCGGCGAGGGGCTGATCTTCGACCTCCGCGCCCGCGTCTTCGGGCACGTCCAGCGGATGCCGCTGGCCTTCTTCACCCGCACCCAGACCGGTGCCCTGGTGTCCCGCCTCAACAACGACGTGCTCGGCGCCCAGCAGGCCTTCACCGACACCCTCTCCAGCGTGGTCAGCAACCTGATCACGGTGACCATCGTGCTGATCACCATGCTGCTGCTCAACTGGCAGATCACCCTGGTGGCGCTCAGCCTGCTGCCGGTGTTCGTGCTGCCCGCGCGCTGGGTGGGCCGCCGCCTGCAGTCGATCACCCGCGAGAGCTACGGGCTCAACGCGCAGATGAACACCACCATGACCGAGCGCTTCAACGTCTCCGGCGCGCTGCTGGTCAAGCTCTTCGGCCGCCAGGAGGAGGAGCGGCGCGGCTTCGAGGCGAAGGCCGCCCGGGTGCGCGACATCGGCATCACCCAGGCGATGTACAGCAGGGTGTTCATGACCTCGCTGCTGCTGGTGGCCTCGCTCGCGACCGCGCTGGTGTACGGCTGGGGCGGCCTGCTCTCGGTGAACGGCGCCCTCGACGTCGGCACCGTGGTGGCGCTCACCGCCTACCTCAACCGCCTCTACGGTCCGCTGACCGCGCTCTCCAACGTCAACGTCGACGTGATGACCGCGCTGGTCTCCTTCGAGCGCGTCTTCGAGGTGCTCGACCTGCCGCCGATGATCGACGAGCGGCCGGACGCGGTGGCCATCCCGCGGGGCGCCGGGCGCATCGAGTTCGATCACGTGAACTTCGCCTACCCGAGCGCCGAGGAGGTCTCGCTGGCCTCGCTGGAGTCGGTGGCGGTGCTCGACCGCACCCCCTCCATCCCCGTGCTCTTCGACGTCGACTTCACCGTCGAGCCCGGGCAGATGGTCGCGCTCGTCGGTCCCTCGGGGGCGGGCAAGACCACCATCAGCCACCTGGTGCCCCGGCTCTACGACGTCCGCGGCGGCGCCATCCGCCTCAACGGCGTCGACGTCCGCGACGCCACCCTGGAGTCGCTCGGCGCCACCGTCGGCGTGGTCACCCAGGACGCCCACCTCTTCCACGAGACCATTCGCTCGAACCTCCTCCTGGCCCGGCCCGAGGCCACCGAGGAGGAGCTGCGCGAGGCGCTGCGCGGCGCCCAGATCCTGCGCTTCGTCGACTCCCTGCCCGCCGGGCTCGACACCGTGGTCGGCGACCGCGGCTACCGCCTCTCCGGCGGCGAGAAGCAGCGCATCGCCATCGCCCGGGTGCTGCTCAAGGCGCCCGACATCGTCGTGCTCGACGAGGCCACCGCTCACCTCGACTCCGAATCGGAGCTTGCGGTGCAGCACGCGCTGCGCACCGCGCTGGCGGGCCGCACCTCCCTGGTCATCGCCCACCGCCTCTCCACGGTGCGCGAGGCGGACATGATCCTGGTGATCGACGGCGGCCGCATCGTCGAGCGCGGGCGCCACGACCAGCTGATCGCCGCCCGCGGGCTCTACTCCGAGCTCTACCGCACCCAGTTCGAGAGTCAGGCGGTCGCGTAGGCTCGCTCCGTCCTCCAGTCGCACCCTGGAGGCGGTGAGCCGGGCGACGGCGCCCATGGGGGACGCCGGCGATCGCTTCGCGTTCGACTCGGCTCGGAGCTCGCCGCGGGGGTATACGGCTCGCAACGCCTCGCCGATCGCCGTCGCCCGTCCCCCCGCTGCGGCGAGTG
>JAXDLS010000205.1:0-6705 GCA_034666485.1 Chloroflexota bacterium | reverse complement strand
ATGACCACCGCGCCCTGTGACCTCGACCCGCCCTCGATGATGTCGTCGACGTCGCCGAGGGTGCGGAAGGTGTGGACGCCGCCGCGGTGGCGGCCGTCGATCGGAGGCATGATCGGGTCGGACCCGGTCGCCAGCACGCAGACGTCGTAGGCGGTCTCGCGGCCGGTGCAGTCGCGCACCACCTGCCGCTCGCGGTCGAGGGCGACGACCTCGCAGCCGGCGTGGAGGGTCACCCCGTGGTCCGTGTACCAGTCCTCGTCCAGCATCGTGAGCGACTCGGGCTCGCAGGCGCCGGCGAGCACCGTGCTCAGCTTGATCCGGTCGTAGGCCGGGTGCGGCTCGGCGCCGAAGACGGTGACCTCGAATTGCTCCCCGCCGGCGCCGACCAGCTCCTCCAGGAAGGCGGCGGCCACCATGCCGTTGCCGATGACGACGAGACGGCGCCGAGTTCCGCCCATGGTGAGACCACCTCCTGCTGTGACCGACGCGCTCCACCGTATGCCGGGGAGACGCGGGCGTCACCGGACGTCGGAACCACCGCGGGTGCTCGGTCCGGGACATGGTCACGGGTCGCCACCACCACTGAGACGAGATGCACCAATGGGCCGGTCCCACCCTTGGCAGGCGGGGCGGCGGCCGGTCAGCCCCGGGACGGCGCCACGGTGTCGAGCAGGAAGGCCTGGACGAAGGCCTCGTCGCGCCAGCGCTGGTAGCGGCCCGAGGGGCCGCCGTGGCCGGCGCCCATCTCCATCTTCAGCAGCAGCCGGTTGTGGTCGGTGCGCAGCGCCCGCAGCCTGGCGACGAACTTTGCCGGCTCCCAGAAGCCCACCCGGGGGTCGTTGAGCCCGCCGGTCACCAGCATCGCCGGGTAGTCGCGCGCGGTGATGTTGTCGTAGGGGGAGTAGGAGAGCATGTAGTCGTAGAACTCGTCCTGGTGGGGATCGCCCCACTCCTCCCACTCGATCACGGTGAGCGGCAGCGACTCGTCGAGCATGGTGGTGACCACGTCGACGAAGGGCACCTCGGCGACCACCGCGCCGAAGAGGTCGGGACGCATGGTGACCGCCGCGCCGACCAGCAGGCCGCCGGCGCTGCCGCCGCGGATCGCCAGCCGCCCGGGCTCCGCGTAGCCCCCGGCGACCAGGTGCTCGGCGGCGGCGCACAGGTCGGTGAAGGAGTTGCGCTTGTGGAGCAGCTTGCCGTCGTCGTACCAGCGGCGCCCCATCTCGCCGCCGCCGCGCACGTGGGCGATGGCGCTGACGAAGCCGCGGTCGAGCAGGCTGATCAGCGACGAGGAGAACACCGGGTCGGAGGGGATCTCGTAGGCCCCGTACCCGTACAGCAGGCAGGGGGCGCTGCCGTCGAGGGCCAGGTCGGCGCGGTGGACGACCGAGACGGGCACCCGCACCCCGTCGGGGGCGGTGGCCCAGAGCCGCTCGGTGCGGTAGCGCGCCGGGTCGTGGCCGTGGACGGTGACGCGCTTGCGCAGCACCCGCTCGCGGGTGCGCATGTCGTAGTCGTAGGTCGAGCGCGGCGTCACCGGCGAGGAGAACTCGAAGCGGAGCACCGCCGTGTCGTGCTCGGGGTTCTCGCCGCCCCAGGCGCTGTACACCGGCTCGTCCTGCGCGAGCTCGTGGATCTCGCCGCCGTCGAGGTCCATCACCCGGATGCGGCGCAGCCCCGAGCTGCGCTCGAAGATGGCGAGGTGGTGGGCGAAGGCGTCGACGCCGTCGAGCTTGACGTCGTCGCTGCCGCCGATCAGCTCGCGCCAGCTGCCGCGGCCCGGCGAGGCCACGGGCGCCTCCATCAGCCGGAAGTTCTCGGCGCCGTCGTTGGTGACGATGAAGAGGCGGTCGCCGTGGTCGGCCACCAGGTACTCGATGCCCTGGCGCCGCGGCTCGACCACCCGCAGCCGGCCCTCGGGATCGGCCGCGTCGAGGAGGTGGACCTCGGTGGTGACCTGGCTGCCCAGGGTGACCACGAGGAAGCGCCCGGTCTTGCTCCGCCCCACCGAGACGAAGAAGCGCTCGTCGGGCTCGGTGAGGACCAGGACGTCCTCGTCGACCGGGGTGCCGAGGCGGTGGCGCCACACCTGCCACGGACGCATGGAGTCGTCGGGGCGCGTGTAGAGGAGGGTGCGGTTGTCGGAGGCGAAGGCCAGCCCGTAGTAGGTGTGCTCGATGACGTCGGGGAGCTCCTCGCCGCTCTCCAGGTCGCGCACCCGCACGGTGTGGACCTCGCCGCCGTCGTGGTCGACGGCGTAGGCGAGCAGGCGGTGGTCGGGGCTGAGCGCCATCGACCCCACCGAGAGGTAGTCGTGGCCCTCGGCGAGCGCGTTCTCGTCGAGGATCACCTGCTCGGGCGCGTCGGCCGAGGCCGCACGGCGGCAGTGGATCGGGTACTGCTGGCCCGCCACCGTCCGGTGGTAGTAGAGGTGGCCGCCCCAGGGCACCGGCGCCGACTGGTCGGTCTCCTCGACCCGGCCCACGATCTCCTCGTAGAGCCGCCGCTGCAGCTCCTCGGTGTGGGCCATGGCCGCGCTGGTGTACGCATTCTCCGCCTCGAGGTGGGCGATGGTGGCGGGATCCTTGCGGTCGCGCAGCCAGTGCCACTCGTCGACGCGGCCGCGCTCGATCTCGAGGGGGCGCCGGGGGGCGAGGGGCTGCTCCATGAGCCGGCAGTCTGGCAGACCGGCCCGCCACGAAGGTCAGGAGGCGGCCGCCTCCTCCGAGGTCAGCGCGGGATGGACGCCGTCGACCAGCTCGCCGGCGAGGGGGAGGCGCCGCAGCAGCCCGAGCAGCTGATCGCGCTCCGCCGGCGAGAGGTCGCCGCAGATGGCGCGCTCGTGCTCGGCGGCGAGGCGGAGGGCGCGGGCGAGCATCCCCCGCCCCTCGGGCGTGAGGTGGAGAGCGCGGGCGCGGCGGTCGGTGGGGTTGGCGCGGCGCTCGACCAGCCCCCGCCGCTCCAGGGCGTCGACGATCGACACCATCCGGCTGGGGGGGATGAGCAGCGCCTGGCCGAGGGCATGCTGCGAGCTTCCCTGCGCGCGGGCGACGTGGCGGAGCACCAGGAACTGGCGCGGCTCCAGCCCGAGGGGGGCGAGCAGCGTCTTGAACCGGCCGCTGACCTGGTAGCCGAGCTGGGAGAGGAGAAATCCCACCCCTGCTCCGGGCCTCACGCACCCCGGATCGTCGTTGCCGCCTGGCTCATCCGTCACACAGCCGATACTACCAGCACGGAACCTTTCTGCTATATATCGTTTCATAATGTAACCATTCAGCCTGGGGAGACGAAGGTGGCAGCGAAGAACGACCTCCGAGGCCGGCCGGCGGAGCCCGCGGCCTCCTTCATGACCCGGCTCGCCGGGTTCGTCCTCCATCACCGCAAGCGGGTGATGGCCGCCTGGGGCGTGATCTTCATCGCGGGCATGGTCGCCTCCGGGGCGGTGTCGAACCGGCTGAGCTTCGACTTCTCGCTCCCCGGCCAGCCGGGCTACGAGACCGCCAGGCAGACCATCGCCACCTTCGGCAACGGTGGAGACCAGGCCCCCGCCATCGAGGTGGTGACCGTCCCCCGGGGTGACAGCGTGGCGGCCCACGCCTCGAGCATCGCCGCCGCCTTCGACCGCGCCCGCGCCGCGCGGCCGGACGTGCGGGTGGTCGACCTCGGCTCCACCGGCGACCAGCGCTTCGTCACCTCCGACGGACGCTCCACCTTCGCCCTGCTCTTCGAGCCGACCCCCACCACCTTCGGCGCCGACACCGCCGCCACCGCGATCGGCGCCGCGCTGCACGCCGCGCTGCCCGGCGACCAGGTGACGACCACCGGCCTGCAGGCGCTCGAGTCCGGCGGCGATACCAGCGGGCCGGGGGTGCTCCTCGAGACCCTGGTCGCCGCCGGCGGCGCGCTGGTGGTCCTCGCCCTGGTCTTCGCCTCCTTCCTCGCCCTGGTGCCGCTGGCGGTCGCCGCGGTCTCCATCCTCGCCACCCTGCTGCTCATCCTCGGCCTCACCACCCTGACCGAGGTCTCGTTCATCGTCCAGTTCCTGGTCTCGCTGGTCGGCCTCGGCGTCGCCATCGACTACTCGCTGCTGCTGGTCACCCGCTGGCGCGAGGAGCGGGCCAAGGGCGCCGACAACCACGCCGCGGTGACCATCGCCATGGGCACGGCGGGTCGCGCGATCGCGCTGAGCGGCCTCACCGTCGGCATCGGCCTGATCGCCCTGGTGGTGCTGCCCGTGCCCGGCCTGCGCAGCGTCGGCATCGGCGGCATGCTCATCCCGCTGGTCTCCGTCGCGGTCAGCCTGACCCTGCTCCCCGCCCTGCTCGGCGGCATCGGCCCCCGGGTCGACTGGCCGCGGGTCCGCAAGGAGGCCCACGCCAGCCGGGCCTGGACGGCCTGGGCCCGCCTGATCGTCCGCCACCGCTCGATCGCCGCGACCGTCGGCGTGGCCATCCTCGCCCTCCTCATCGTCCCCGTCCTCCACCTCCAGGTCGGCGCCACCAGCGCCAGCGCCCTCTCCCAGACCGGGCCCGCCCATGCCGCCTACCAGCGGCTGCTCGACGGCGGCGTGCCCGGCGGCGTGCTCACCCCGATCGAGGTGCTGGTCAGGGCCGACCAGGCGTCCTCGGCGCTCGACCGGCTCAGCCGGGTGCCCGGGATCGTCACCGCGGACCTCCCCACCGGGTCCTCGCGCAACGGGCTCGTCGACCTCGTCGCCCTGCCCAGGGACGAGACCGTCAACTCGTCCACCCTGGCCGCGGTCACCGCGGTGCGCGACGCCATGGCCTCCCAGCCGGGCGTGGTCGGGGTCAGCGGCATCGGCGCCATCGAGCTCGACTACAGCCACGCCGTCTTCGGCAACTTCCCGCTGATGTTCAGCCTGGTGGCGCTGGCCACCCTGCTGCTGCTCACCCGGGCGTTCCGCTCGCTGGTGCTGGCCGCGAAGGCCGTGGCCATGAACCTGATCTCGCTCGCCGCCACCTTCGGCCTGCTCACCTGGTTCTGGCAGGACGGCCACGGCTCCAGCGCCCTCTTCGGCATCCCCGCCACCGGCGCGATCACCTTCTGGCTTCCGCTGATGGTGTTCGCCTTCCTCTTCGGCCTCTCGATGGACTACGAGGTCTTCATCCTCGCCCGCGTCCGTGAGGAGTACGACCGCAGCGGCTCGACCGACATGGCCGTCATCGAGGGCATCGGCCGCACCGGCCGCCTGGTCACCAGCGCGGCGCTCATCCTCTTCTTCTCCTTCGCCTCGCTCGCCTCCGCCCCGAACACCGACATCAAGGTGCTCGCCACCGGCCTCGGCGCCGGCATCCTGCTCGACGCCACCGTGGTCCGGGCCCTGCTCGTCCCCGCCCTCATCAGCATGCTGGGCCGCTGGAACTGGTACCTCCCCGGCTGGCTGGCATGGGCGCTGCGGATCACCCCCGACGCTCCCCGCGCCCTGCCGGCGCCCGCGGAGAGGGAGGCGGAGACCGCCGCCTAGCAGCCCCTGCTCCAGGACCCTGAGACAGCCCCGTCCCCGCCCGCCGGGGGCGGGGCTGTTGGCATGATGGTCGGCATGCGACTTCCGGTCATGCCCCCGGTGAAGCCGATGCTGGCGAAGTCGGTGCCGCGCATCCCCCCGGGGATGTCCTACGAGGGGAAGTGGGACGGCTTCCGCTGCATCGCCTTCCGCGACGGCGACGAGGTCGAGCTGGGCAGCCGCAACGAGAGGCCGATGACCCGCTACTTCCCCGACGTGGTGGCGTCGCTGCGCGCCAACCTGCCGGAGCGCTGCGTGGTCGACGGCGAGATCGTGATCGTGCGCGGCGACCGGCTCGACTTCGAGGCGCTCCTGAACCGCATCCACCCCGCGGCGTCGCGGGTGAACCTGCTGGCCCGCGAGACCCCGGCGTCGTTCATCGCCTTCGACCTGCTCGCCCTCGGCGACGACGCCCTCGTCGAGCAGCCCTTCCGGGTGCGCCGCCAGCGGCTGGTGGAGGCGCTCGCCCAGGCAGGCCCGCCGGTCCACGTGGCCGCCGCCACCACCTCGGTGGAGGAGGCCGAGAGCTGGTTCCGGGAGTTCGAGGGGGCGGGGCTGGACGGGGTGGTCGCCAAGCCCTTCGACATCCCCTACCGGCCGGACCAGCGGGTGATGTTCAAGATCAAGCACGAGCGCACCGCCGACTGCGTGGTGGCCGGCTACCGCCTCCACAAGTCGGGCCCGGTCGTCGGCTCGCTCCTGCTCGGCCTCCACGACGGCGAGGGGAGGCTGCAGCACGTCGGGGTGGCCGCGGCCTTCTCCATGAAGCGCCGCGCCGAGCTGGTCGAGGAGCTCGCCCCGTACGCCGTCGACGATCTCTCCGGCCACCCCTGGCAGGCGTGGGCGGAGGCCGAGGCGCACGAGGCGGGGAGGCTGCCCGGCGCCACCAGCCGCTGGAACGCCGACAAGAACCTCTCCTGGGTGCCGCTTCGGCCCGACCTGGTCTGCGAGGTCGCCTACGACCACATGGAGGGCACCCGCTTCCGCCACGTCGCCCAGTTCCGGCGCTGGCGCCCCGACCGGGATCCCGGCTCCTGCACCTACGCCCAGCTCGACGAGCCGGTGGGCTACGACCTCGCCCGGGTGCTGTCGGGGCCGTAGCCCACCCTCCCGCCAGCCCACAGGAGGACCCCGATGACCGTGGATCCCAGCGACCAGCCGCCGCATCCCGATGCCGT
>JAXDLS010000204.1:0-5787 GCA_034666485.1 Chloroflexota bacterium | reverse complement strand
GGCGGAGCACCTTCTGACACATCTCGTCGGCGTGCCGCGCCTCACCGCTGACACAGGCGATGCCGATGGTGGCGAGCTGCCAGGTGTCCTGGTCACCCACCTCGGCGACGGCGATGTTGAAGGTCCGCCGCAGACGGGCGACCAACGACTGCACCACCTGCCGCTTCTCCTTCAGCGAATGGCTCTCGGGGACGTGGAACGTGACGGTGAGCGAGCCGATGACCATGCCGTGGCCCAAGCTAGCAGACCGGTCGCTTTGGGCGCTGAGTGACCCCCTGGTGACGGCCGCGGGGAAATCGCGGAGCGGTCGTATGCTCTGCCGCATGACCACGCCCGCCACTGTCTCGCCTGCTCGGGCCGCCCAGCTCCCGGCCGCCACCAGCACCCTGGTCGAGCAGTTCCGGCGGCAACTGAGCGAGCGGCCCGACCGCCCCTCCATGTACCTGCGCGTCGGCGGCCGCTGGGCGCCGGTCAGCTGGCGCCAGTTCGGCGAGGCGGCGCGGCGGCTGGGGGCCTGGCTGGCCGAGGAGGGGGTCGCCGAGCACGGGCACGTGGCCATCTGGTCGAGCAACCGCCCCGAGTGGCACATCGCCGACATGGCGGTGCTCTCCACCCGCTGCCGTCCGGTGCCCGTCTACCTGACCGTCAGCGCCGACCAGGCCGCCTACATCCTCGACCACTCCGGCTGCGAGCTGGCCGTGGTGGAGAGCCCGGCGATCCTCGAGCGGCTCCTGTCGGTGCGCGACCGCCTCCCCGCACTGCGCCGCATCGTGGTGCTCGACGCTGCCGAGCCGGTCTCCGAGGACGGGCTGGTGATCTCCTGGGAGGAGGCCCTGCGCCGCGGCGGGGCGGTGCTCGACGCCCGCTCCTCCGAGCTGGAGCGGCGCGCCGTCTGCGTCGAGAGCGAGGACGTCGCCACTCTCATCTACACCAGCGGGACCACCGGGCCACCCAAGGCGGTGATGCTCACCCACGCCAACGTCATCGCCGGGGTGCGGGCGGTGATGTCGCTCGAGCCCGCCTACGACGACGACCGCATCCTCTCCTACCTCCCCCTCGCCCACATCGCCGAGCGGCTCGCGAGCGAGTTCCGCTCGTACGTCATCGGCAATCCCACCTGGTTCACCAGCATCGAGCATCTCGGCGAGGACCTGCGCGAGGTGCGGCCCACGGTGTTCTTCGGGGTGCCCCGTGTGTGGGAGAAGATGGCCGCCCGCATCCTCGGCGAGCTGGAGCGCCAGTCCCCCCGCCGCCGCCGGATGGGACGCTGGGCGATCGCCACCGGCGAGCGCGTCGGCGGCCTGCGCCAGGCGGGGCGGCCGGTGCCCGCCCGGCTGGCCGCGGGGCACGCCCTCGCCGACCGGCTGGTGCTCTCGCGGGTGCGTGCCGCCCTCGGCTTCGACCGGGCACGGGTGCTGGCCAGCGGGGCGGCGCCGATCGCCCCCGAGGTGCTGCGCCTCTTCCTCGCCCTGGGCCTGGAGATCTGCGAGGTCTACGGCCTCAGCGAGACCACCGGCGCCACCACCTTCAACCGCCCCGGCCACGCCCGCTTCGGCACCGTCGGCCCGGCGCTCCCCGGCGTCGAGGTGCGCCTGGCCGAGGACGGCGAGATCCTGGTGCGCGGCGCCACCGTCTTCGCCGGCTACCACCGCGATCCCGCAGCCACCGCCGAGGTGATGCACGACGGCTGGTTCGCCACCGGCGACGTCGGCGAGCTCGACGCCGAGGGCAACCTGCGGATCACCGACCGGAAGAAGGACCTGATCATCACCGCCGGTGGCAAGAACATCTCGCCGAGCAACATCGAGACGGCGCTGAAGAACCACCCGCTGATCGCCAACGCCGTGGTCATCGGCGACCGCCGCCCCTACCTCAGCGCGCTGATCACCCTGGACCCCGCCGAGGTGGCCGCCTCCGCCCCCGGCGCCTCCGAGGAGAGTCTTCGCGACGCGGTGGCGGCTCACGTCGAGGCGGTCAACGCCCAGCTCGCGAGCGTCGAGCGGGTGCGCCGCTGGACCCTGCTGGATCGCGACTTCACCGTCGGAGACGAGCTCACCCCGACGATGAAGGTGCGCCGGAAGGTGGTCGCCGAGCGCTATGCGGCGGAGATCGAGGCCAACTACCGGGCGACGGCGCCGTCTCAATCCGGCGACGCCTTCCTCGGAACCGGCTCGGCGCCCGAACCGCGGGGGTAGCATCGGCAGGTGTCCCCCCGTCCCCCCCGGGTCCTTGTCATCGAGGACGACCCCGCGCTGCGCAAGGTGCTGGAGCTCCGCCTGACCCTCGAGGGCTTCGAGGTCGCCGTCGCCTGTGACGGCCAGGAGGGCCTCGACCGCCTCGAGGAGTTCCATCCCGACGCGGTCATCTCCGACCTGATGATGCCGCGCCTCGACGGCTATGGCTTCTGCCGCGCGGTGCGCTCCCGCCCCGGCCTCGAGCACCTGCCCATCGTCCTGCTCACCGCCCACCAGCGCGACGGGGACATCGACGACCTGCTCGAGCTGGGCGGCATCGTCTACATGGTCAAGCCCTTCGACGCCGCCACCCTGGCCGGCACCCTGCGGCGCCTCGCGTCGGCGGCGATCGCGGGGTCTCCGTTCTCGAGTCACTGACCCCGGACGCGGGGAGCCACCGGTCCTGGAGATCGCGGTCGCCGCGCAGCCCGGCCCTACAGCGCGGCGAGGAGCTTCTGGCGCAGCTCCTCGAGCTGCTCCCGCTCGGCGATCGACGGTCGGTGTGGCGTCGTCGGGGGGAACTTCAGGCGGTGGAGCGCGTCGGCGAGCTGGGCGATCTCCTCCTCGGTGAGGCGGAGCAGCAGGCCCTCGGCTCGCGCCGGAGGGGGGCTCTCGGTGGGGCTGGCGGCGGCGGCGGCGACCCCCGGGCCCGCTCCCTGGGTGGGGCGGAAGAGCTCCTCCGAGCCACGGAGGTGGGCACGGCGGAAGCTGCTGGCCATCACGGTCCTCCCTCCCCCTCGCCGCCGTCTCCGTTGAGAACTGCGGCGGCAAGGGCGCGATAGGCCTTCGCGCCCGGGGACGCGTTGGCGTACTGGAGGATCGACTGACCTTCCAGCGGGCATTCGGCGAAACGGATGCTGGCGTCGACGCGTATTTCGAACACCTGGTCGCCGTAGTGCACCTTGACCAGGTCGAGCACCTCCTGGCTGTGGAGGGTGCGGCTCTTGAAGATGGTCGGCAGGATGCCGGCGATGCGCAGCTGCGGGTTGAGCTTGTGGCGCACCCGGTCGATGGTCCGCTGGAGCTGCTGCATCCCCTTCATGCCGAAGTACTCGCACTGCAGGGGGATGATCACCTCGGTCGCCACCACCAGGGCGTTGACGCTGAGCAGGCCCAGCGAGGGCGGGCAGTCGATGACCACGAAGTCGTACTCGTGGAGGTGGGGGGCCAGCTTCTCCTCGAGCACCCGCTCGCGCCCCAGCTCGTTGACCAGGGCGAGCTCGGCCCCGCTCAGCTCGATGTTGGCGGGAAGGAAGTCGACCCCGATCTTCTCCGAGTGCATCCGGATGTCGTCGAGGTCGACGTGGGGGTTGGTGAGCAGGTCGTAGACGGTGAGCTCGACCTCGTCGGGGTAGCGGCACCCCATGTTGATGGTGAGGTGCCCCTGGGGATCGAGGTCGATGCAGAGGACCCGCCTGCCGACCTCGGCCAGCGCGCCGCCGAGGTTGACCGCGGTGGTCGTCTTGCCCACGCCGCCCTTCTGGTTGGCGATGGCGAGGACCCGGGTCATCCTTGTACGTCCCTCAGGTCCCGACCGAACAGATGCGCTCCACCAGGGCGTTATCATACCGGAGCTGCGGCGGCCCGAAGTGCGGATACGCGCCTGGGCTCCATATTTGTAGGCTGTGTGGTGGGCGGACGCGCGCCGGTTGCGCGCTCCCCTCACCGGAATGGACCGAGCACGGGGAGCATCCTTGGCTGAGGTCGAGCGGGTCAAGCCACGAGCCATGTACATCGAGGAGGCGATCCAGTTCGCGCTGGAGAGCCGCTGGAGTGAGGCGCTTGCGGTCAACCGCGCCCTGCTCGAGCGCCACGGCGAGGAGGAGGAGACCTTCAACCGCCTGGGCAAGGCGCTCTCCGAGCTGGGCCAGGCCGAGGAGGCGCTCGACGCCTACCAGCAGTCGCTGCGCATCAACCCCCTGAACATCATCGCCCAGAAGAACGTCCGCAAGCTCTCGGCGCTGCTCCAGGCGCCGACCCGGCCCGAGGGGATGGCCGCGGCCATCGACGTCGACCTCTTCACCGAGGAGCCCGGCAAGAGCGGCATCACCGTGCTGGTGCCGCCCGCCGGCGGCGTCGACGTCGCCGTGGCCCCGGGTGACGTGGTCGAGCTCCACGTCGATCACGGCCAGCTGCGGGCGCGCACGGTGCGCGGCATCGACCTCGGCGACGTCGACACCAAGCTGGCGCGGCGGCTGGTCCCGCTGATGATCAGCGGCAACCGCTACTCGGCGGCGGTGGCGCGGGTCGACGACCGGAAGATCGAGGTGATGATCCGCGAGACCTACCAGGCGCCGGAGAACGCCCGCAAGACCTCCTTCCCGATCGCCCGCGGGGCCCGCCGCGAGGAGTTCCGCCCCTATGCCAAGGAGTCGCTGCTGGCCTCGCGCGGCATCGACGACGAGGCCGCGGAGGAGGAGGAGAGCGTCCCCGGCAGCGACGACAGCACCGAGGAGCTCGAGGGGATGCAGCCCGTCGAGAGCGAGGTCGACGACTCCGGCGGCTTCGAGACGGATGACGACGCCGACGAGGACGTCCGCCCCGAGGACGAGTACTGATCCGGCCCCCTGCCGCCCCGGACGGGTTGACAGACGGGCGTTCGGTGGCCGATCGGTAGACTGAGCCCGTGCAGGACGCGCCGACCGTCGAGGGCGCCGGGGCGCCCAGGGGGCGTGCCGGCGGCTTCACCGACTGGCTCCCCGGCGCGGCGCGCCGCCGCCGGGCGGTGGGCGACGCCATGATCCGCACCTTCGAGGGCTGGGGATACGGGATGGTGGCCACACCGCTGATCGAGCCCCTCGACACCGTCTCGTCGGGGGTCGGCGCCGCCAAGCAGACCCAGCTCTTCCGCTTCATGGACGCCGACGGCGTCCTCCTCGCCCTGGTCGGCGAGCGCACCGTCAGCGTCGCCCGGGTGGTGGCCACCCAGCTCCGCGAGGGTCCCTATCCGCTGCGGCTCTGCTACGCCGGCCCGGTGCTGCGCAACCAGCCGCCGCTGGGCGGCCGCCGCCGCGAGAACCTCCAGGCCGGCTGCGAGCTGATCGGCGCCGGCTGCATCGCCGCCGACGCCGAGTGCGTCGCCCTCGCCGCCGAGGCGCTCGCCCGCGCCGGGCTCGACGGCGTCCAGGTGGACGTCGGCCACGCCGACTTCCTCCCCGGCCTGCTCGAGGGCGCCGGCCTCGACGCCGCCGACCGCGACCGGGTGCTGGCGGCGCTCAGCGGCCGCGACCTCGTCGCCGTCGAGGAGGCGCTCGAGCGCACCCCCATCGGCGAGACCGAGCGGGCGCTGCTGCTCCGCTTCCCGGCGCTGCGCGGCGGCCGCGAGATCCTCGACGCCGCCGCGCAGGGGCTGCGCGCCGAGCGGCCGCGGCGGGCGCTCGCCGAGCTCGCCCGGCTCTGGGACCTGCTCATGGCCCACGGGCTCGACGGCCACCTCCACCTCGACCTCGGTGCGGTCCGCGACTGGGACTACTACACCGGTCCCACCTTCGAGCTCTTCAGTGGCGAGCTCGGCTTCCCGCTGGGGACCGGGGGCCGCTACGACGGCCTGCTC
>JAXDLS010000203.1:0-6843 GCA_034666485.1 Chloroflexota bacterium | reverse complement strand
GTCTATGCGCTCACCCGCAGCGGGAGCCGGGCGCTCAGCGGCCATCGCGGCACCTGGCGCAGCTTCTCCCACGCCGTCGAGCGCGTCCTCGGGGAGGGGGTCCGATGATCGCCGCGCTGCTCGCCGAGCTGGGACGGCTGCTGCCCGCGGGCGGGCGCCGCCGGCGGGTGCTGCTCGAAGCGGAGGACCATCTCCGCTGCGCCGTCGAGGCGGGCGTGGCCGCGGGGCTCGACCCCGCCGCGGCCGAGGCCGCCGCGGTGCGCGACTTCGGGTCGCCGGCGCCGCTGGCGCGCCGGGTCCGCGAGCAGCTCGGCTCGCGGGCGGCGGCGGCCTCGTCGCAGCTCGGCCTCGCCCTGCTCGGCGTCCTCGCCGCCGTCTCCCTGCTCCGCTTCACCGAGCTGGCCAACGACGCCGGTGCCCCGCGCTGGTGGCCCGACGAGCCGCTGCTCTCGACGATCAGCCTGCTCGCCATCGAGGTGGCGGTGGTGGCCGGCGCGGTCACCGTGGTGCGCCTGCTCCGCCACCGCGCGGCGGCGATGACCGGCGCGGTCCGCGGCGCCCTGCTCCGCGGCCTGCTGGTGGCCGCCCTCGCCGGTGCGGCGGCGGCGCTCGGCGACGGGGCGTCGGCGCTGCGCCATCTCGACGCGGTGCGGTCCTCCCCCCTCGCCCTCGTCGTGACCGGCCTGGGCGTGCTCGTCCTGCTGCTCGCCGTGGCGACCGCCGCCGCCGGGGTGCGCGGGCTCCGGGTCGCCCCCGCGGGCGATCGGGCACCCCATCCCGTGGACGACCTCGCCGGGCTGGTCGTGCTCGGGCTCGGCGGTCTCGAGCGCCGCGCGCCCGTCGCGGCCGCCCGGCTGCGGGGCGCCGTGGAGCGCATCGCCGAGGCCGCGCTCCGGCATCCCCGCCTGCTCACCCTCGTCGACCTGCGCCGCCACCCCTGGCGGGTCTGCGCCGCCGTCGCCACCCTCGCCTTCGCGCTCCAGACCGCGGGCTACGTGCCCCGGGACGGCCTCGCGGTGGCGCTCGCCGGGGGCCTGCTGCAGGGCGTCGCGGTGGTGGTCGCCTTCGCCCTCCTCGGTCCGGTGCTGGGGCTGCGCGCGCGCCGGGGCCGCCGTCCCGCCTGAGCGGCGACCGCGGAGCGCTCACTCCGGCGGGCTCGCACCGCTGCGGGCCCGGGCGCTGACCCGGCTGAGCACCTCGTTGCGGCGCGGCGAGCGGCAGATGGTGAGCGCGTCGGTGTAGGCGTCGAGCAGCGGGTACGGCACCTCCTCGACCAGTTCGAGGAGGGCGTCGAGGAACGCGCTCTCCCGCGAGGCGGCGAGGGTCATCGCCACGGCGCGGAAGAGGTCGGTGCCGTCGAGGGCGCGCATCAGCGCCGCCAGGCCGTCCGCCAGCTCGGTGCGGACCTCGCCGACCACCGCCTCGACGGCGGCGAGGGTCTCGACCGGCCGGTCGTCGCCGAGCCGTGCCGCCGCCCGCCGGGTCCACTCCGAGGCGGGCATGGCCAGGGCGAGCTCGGCCTCGGCCAGGGCGGCGGCGCCGGTGGGCTGCGCGCCCATGCCACGGCCGTCGAGCCACTCGCGGATGATCAGGTGGTCACCGTGGTGGGCGAGGATCCGCACCGCGGTGGCGTGCGGCTCCTGGTTCGGCGGCTCGCGGTCGTGGAGCCGCTCCGCCGCCAGCCAGCGCGCGGTCAGGGGATCCACCCGCGAGAGCGCGAGCAGGCCGAGGCCCCGCATCTCGGCGGAGGTGTCGACGCCGGTGTCGCTGCAGAGGGTCCGGGCCGCCTCGACGAAGAGGTCGCGGTCGCGGGTCTCGGGCTCGCGGCCCAGCAGCCGCACCGCGTGGGTGCGGAGCACCCCGCTGCGGTCGAGCTCGGCGTCGCGGAGGCGGGCGTAGGTGGCCCGCAGGGTGTCGCGCTCGGCGGCGTCGGGGACGTCGACGGCGGCGAGCATCGCCTCCAGCTCGCCGCGGAGGCGCTGAGCCTCGGTGGACTTCGACACGCCCAGATTGGCTCACACCCGGCAGCGGGCGCGCAGCCGTGTCACCGTGGGTGGTCATGGATGCCATCGCCGCCGGTCCGCGTGACCACGGTCACGGCGGCCGCGGGCGCTCCTGGCAGCGTGTTCCCGCCAGTGGGATGACGTCCACCTGAGGAGGCGGAACGTGGCGTACGCAGAGGAGATCGAGCGGGAGCGCTTCTTCACACTGGGGCGCGACGCCATGACCATCGGGGGAGCCGACGGCAGCCTGATCGACGCGAACCTGGCGATGGAGCAGATCACCGGCTTCAGCCGCTCGGAGCTGCTCGCCCGGCCGTGGGTCGCGCTCATCCACCCGGAGGACGTCGGCATCACCGTCGCCGCGGTCGGTGCCCTGGCGCAGGGTCAGCCCATGGTCGGCATGGACGTGAGAATCATGTGCAAGGACGGCACTCACCGGACCCTGTCGTGGTCGGTCACAGCGTCACCCGCGACCGGGACCCTGTACGCCGTCGGTCGGGACATCACCGAACACAGGCACCTGGAGCGGGCCCTGCGGGAGTCGAACGCCGAGCTGGTGCGTGCAAACAACGCCAAGAGCGAGTTCCTGTCGAGGATGAGCCACGAGCTGCGGACCCCGATGAACGCCATCCTCGGCTTCTCCCAGCTGCTTGCCATGGACATGGACGGGGCTCACGCTGACTATCTCCAGCGTATCCAGCGTGCCGGCGGTCATCTGCTCGCCCTGATCGACGACGTGCTCGACATCAGCCGCATCGAGGCAGGGGCGATGCAGATGTCGATCGAACCCGTCCCGATTGCGGGTGTCGTCGAGGAGGTCGCGGAGATGATCCGGCCGGTCGCCGCGGCCCGCCGGATCGTGGTGACCACGCGGCTCGACGACGTGGCCGGAGCCCATGTCCTCGCCGATGTGCAGCGGCTCACCCAGGTCCTGCTCAACCTTGCCTCCAACGCGGTCAAGTACAACTGCGAGCAGGGGAGACTCTCCATGACCGCGGAGCGTCGCGCCGGGCGAGTCCTGCTGGCGGTGGCCGACACCGGCCCTGGAATCCCGGCAGCGGACCTGGATCGCCTCTTCCAGTCCTTCGACCGCCTCGGTGCCCAGGCGAACGGCATCGAGGGGACCGGGCTGGGGCTGGCGCTCTCCCGGCAGCTCGTCGACGCCATGGATGGCACCATCGTGGTGGTGAGCTCCGAGCAGGGCACGACCTTCACGGTCGACCTCCTCGAAGCGCCGCCGGTGGCCGCCCAAGGAGGTCGGTCGCCGGCCACAACCGGCAGTCCGGTCGTCCTCTACGTCGAGGAGAACCTCGCCAATCTCCATCTGATCAGGAACATCCTCGAGAAGCGGCTCGTCGGCGCCGTCACCATCCTGCCGGTGATGCAGGGACGCCTGGCGCTCGAGCTGGCCCGCCAGCACCGGCCCGACCTCATCCTCCTCGACATCCATCTTCCCGACCTCACCGGCCTCGACCTCCTTGTGAGCCTGCGAGCGGAGGCGCGAACCAGGGCCATCCCGGTGGTGATGATCGGTGCCGAGGCCACCGGCGGCGAGGGCAGGCGGGCGCTCGAGGCGGGGGCGCATGCCTACCTCACACAGCCGCTCCGGATCGACCGGTTCGTCGCTGTCGTCGAGGAACTGCTCGGGGGTTCCGCACCGACGGCCCGCGCCCGCGACCCCGACCCGGGCTAGGAGATCAGGTTGACGGGATCGTCGGGCGCGTCGGTGATGAACTGCCGCATCGCCACCCACAGCGCGGCGACGCTGAGGGTGCGGCTCGGCGGGCCGGTGTAGCCCGCCACCGTCGACGGCGTCTCCATGTAGGTGACGGTGTCGAGGGTGGGATCGCCGTGGCTGAGGTCGGCGCCGAAGATGGTGATCATGTGGGTGGCGTTCCAGTGGTTCCAGCCGGGCATGGTCCGGGTCATGGTCTGCACCATCACCGGCACCCCGTGGCCGAAGAGCTCGACCGCGCGGGGGTCGCCGAGGTCGGCGCGGAGCGTGGCGAGCACGGTGTCGAGGTCGGTGGCGTGGACGCCCTGGTAGCGGTCCTGGCCCAGCAGCGGCCGCACCGTGGGCGCGAGCAGCGTGTTGATCGCCGCGACCGCCTGGGCGCCGGTCTCGCCTGAGCGCGGGTCGAGGCCGGCGGCGCGGGCGACCGTCTCCACGTCGGGGACGGGGTCCTGCCAGGCGGAGAGCAGCACCTCGGTGGCTCCGGCCCCGCAGTAGTTGCGGTGGGCGTGGTCGTTGGGCTCGCGGAAGGGACGGACGGCAACGGTGGCGACGGCCGGAGGCGGCTGCGGCTGCGGCGTCGCCAGGTCGGGCACCAGGCCGGAGGTGCCGGGCAGGCCCGCGTCCCGGTTCGAGGCCGCGCTGGCCGCCGGGGGCGTGCCGCAGCCGGGCAGGCCGGTCAGGGCGACCAGCAGGAGGCTGGCGCAGAGCCCTCGCCTGGGAAGATCTGACAGTTTGCGTATCATGTCCGCATGCCGCGCGCGATGTGGAGAGGCACCATCAGCTTCGGCATGGTGGCGATTCCCGTGCGGCTCCACGTGGCGACCGAGGAGCGATCCTCGGTCTCCTTCCATCTCCTCTGCAAGAAGGACGGCAGCCGCCTCCGCAACCTGCGCTGGTGCCCCGAGGAGAACCGGGAGGTGCCCTGGGACGAGGTCGTCCGAGGATACGAGATCGGCAGGGACGAGTACGTCGTGCTCACCCCCGAGGACCTCGAGCGCCTGCCCCTGCCCTCGGCGCGCACCATCGAGATCCACCAGTTCTGCGAGCGCGACGAGGTCCCCGACCTCTACCTCGACCGCGCGTACTACATCGAGCCGGAGGAGGCGGGGCGCAAGCCGTACGCGCTGCTGCGCACCGCGCTGGAGCGCAGCGGCCGGGTCGCCGTCGGCAAGGTGGCGCTGCGCGAGCGCGAGCACCTCGCCCAGATCAGCTGGCTCGACGGCGCCCTGGTGCTCGAGACCCTGCACTGGCCCGAGGAGGTCCGGGACGCGAAGGAGCTGAAGATCCCCGAGAAGGTGAGCGTGGGCAAGGCGGAGATCGACATGGCGCTGATGCTGGTCGAGAGCCTGAGCCGTCCCTTCACCCCGACCGACTACCACGACGAGTACCGGGAGGCGCTGCTCGCCCTGGTCGCCGAGAAGCAGGGCGGGGGGACGGTGGAGCGGCCGGCCGCCGCCAGGCCGGGGAAGGTGGTGGACCTGATGGAGGCGCTCAAGGCGTCGGTGGAGGCGGCCCGCAAGGGCGGCGGCAACGGGCACCGCCAGGCCGCGCCCTCGAAGCCGCGCGCGACCAGCCGGGGCGGCACCCGGAAGAAGGCCGGCTGACCCGGCCCGCACGCTGGCGGCAGGGACCCGGCGGCGGTGATGATGAGCACATGGCGTACGCCTACGACCTGGTCATCGTCGGCATGGGGTCGGGCGGCATGGTCGCCGCCGAGTTCACGGCGACCCTCGGCCTGCGCTTCGCCGCCGTCGAGCGCGGCCGCCTCGGCGGTGACTGCCTGTGGACCGGCTGCGTCCCCAGCAAGACGCTGATCGCCTCGGCGAAGGTCGCCCACCACATGCGCACCGCGGATCGCTTTGGCATCACCGCGGTCGAGCCCGACGTCGACACCGCCAGGGTCTGGCGGCGCATCCGCGCCGTGCAGGACGAGATCGCGGCGACCGACGACAGCCCGGCGCGGTTCACCGACCTGGGGGTCGAGCTGATCGCCGGCGAGGCGCGGGTGACCGGTCCGCACACCGTCGAGGCGGGCGGCCGCGTGCTCGACACCCGCTACATCCTGCTCTGCACCGGCAGCCGGCCCGCGACGCCGCCGGTCGAGGGGCTGGCCGAGGCCGGGTTCCTCACCAGCGAGAGCGTCTTCGAGCTCGACCGGGCCCCCGAGAGCCTGGTGGTGATCGGCGGTGGCCCCATCTCCGTCGAGATGGCGCAGGCCTTCCGCCGTCTCGGCGTGCCCGTCACCGTGCTCCAGCGCGGGCCGGGGATCCTGCCCCGCGACGAGCCCGAGCTGGTCACCGTGCTCACCCGGGTGCTGCGCGAGGAGGGGGTGGAGCTGCTGCTCGACGTCGAGGTGCAGCGGGTCACCGTCGAGGACGGTCGCAAGGTGGTCCACGGCAGCGTCGCCGGGACGCCGGCGCGCTGGGAGGCCGCGGAGATCCTGGTGGGGGCGGGCCGCCGTCCCAACGTCGAGGGGCTGGGGCTCGAGGAGGTGGGCGTGGCCGTGGGCCCGCGGGGCATCGCCGTCGACGAGCGGATGCGCACCACCGTGCCCTCGATCTACGCCGCCGGCGACCTCGTCGGCCGCCACCTCTTCACCCACGCCGCCGGCTACGAGGGAGTTCGTGCCGTTCGTGACATGTTCTTCCCGGGGAGGGGGACGGCGCGCGCGCTCATCCCCTGGTGCACCTTCACCGACCCGGAGCTGGCCCACGCGGGGATGACCGTCGCCGAGGCGCGTGCCGCCCACGGCGAGGACGCGGTCGAGGTCTTCCGCCACGACCTGACCCACTCCGACCGGGCGCGGGCCGACGGCACCACCGAGGGCGGCATCATCATCGTCACCGTCGAGGGCCGCGTGGTCGGCGCCCACATCCTCGCCCCCGCCGCGGGCGAGATGATCGCCGAGCTGGCGCTGGCGATCACCCGCAGGCTGAAGCTGAGCGAGGTGGCGGGCTCGATCCACGTCTATCCCACCCTCTCCCTCGGCATCAGCCTGCTCGCCGCCGAGGCGGCGTTCGAGTCGGCGCAGAAGTTCCACTGGCTGGTGAGGCGGCAGCACCGGCCGTAGCCGTCCACCGCGCCGTGGTCAGCTCTGGATGAGGG
>JAXDLS010000202.1:0-8204 GCA_034666485.1 Chloroflexota bacterium | reverse complement strand
TCGCCATCTTCCGCGACGCCTCGTCGATCATCTCGTCGCCGAGCATCACCGCCCCCCTGCGCTCCACCTCGGTGGCGTGCCGGTAGGCCTCGAGGATGGCCGCGGCACGCTCGAACTGTTCCTGGGTGGGGGTGAAGGCGGCATTGCAGGCGTCGATCTGGCCGGGGTGGAGCACCCACTTGCCGTCGTATCCCAGGGTCGCCGCCCGGCGGGCCGCGCGGGTGTAGCCCTCGACGTCGCGGATGGCCAGGTAGGGGCCGTCGACGACCTGGATTCCCGCCGCTCGTGCAGAGACCGCCAGCTTGAAGAGCACGTAGTGGAAGGCGTCGCCGGGGTAGTCGGGCGAGCCGTCGGCCACCGTCAGCGAGGGCAGCTGCATCGCCGCCGAGAAGTCGGCGGGGCCGTAGGTGAGGGTCTCCAGCCGGGGACTGGCGACGGCGATGGCGTCCGAGTTCATCAGGCCCTGGGCGTCCTCGACCTGCGCCTCGATACCGATCCTCCCCGGCTCCAGCTCGAACTCCAGCTCGAGCTGGGTGAGGGCACGGTCGACGAAGGCGATGTCGCCGGGGTTCTGCACCTTGGGGACCATGATGCAGTCGAGCACCGCACCCGCCCCGCGGATCACCTCGAGCAGGTCGAGGAAGGCGTAGCGGCTGCCCACCTGGTTGATGCGCACCACCCTGGTCTTGGTGCCCCAGTCGTGGGTGGTGAGCGCCTCGACGATCCTGGCCCGGGCCCCGGGCTTCTCCAGCGGGGCGCAGGCGTCCTCGAGGTCGAGGAAGACCTCGTCGGCGGCGCTGGCCGCGGCCTTCTCCATCATCCGCGGGCTGCTGCCGGGACAGGCCAGAACCGACCGGCGAAGGCGCTGGGGCATGGACGGGAACCTCCTCGCCCCCGGGGCCAGACGGCGGGGGCGCGCTGGACGGCTCTGTTCGGCCGTCCCGGCCATTCTAACGAGGGACCCGAAAATGACGCGGTGCGTCAGGCCATCGGCGCCGCGGGCGGCGGTCAGTCCTCGCTGCGCGGGCGGGGAGGCGAGGGGGGCCGGTCGTCGGGCGGCGTCGGACCGCCGGCGTCGTCCGGAGGCGACTGGCCACCACCGAAGCCGGGGAAGCCCGGGAACCCGGGGAAGCCGCCCATGCTTCCGAAGAGCCGCTGCAGGTGCTCGGGACCGCCGAGGTCCTCCTGCACCCGCTCGACCAGCTGGCCGAGCAGCTCGTGCAGCCGGGGGTCGTCGACCAGCTTCTCCTGGATGCCGCCGAGCTGGCTCATCAGGTCCTTGACCGCCGCCTCCTGGGCCACCTGCATGAGCACCGGCTGCGAGGCCGCGGCGGCCACCATCTGGGACTGCTCGCGGATCACCTCGAAGCCGCGGCAGGCGAGGCACTCGCCGCTGTGGTTGCAGCGGCAGAGCAGCGCCTTCAGCCGGTCGAGCTCGCGGTGGAGACCGCTGAGATCGAGCGACGGAGGCTGCGCATCCACCTGCCCAGTATGGCACCGAGTCGCCACACCGTCCCCTGGCGGGCGCTCAGCCCAGGAACGCGAAGTGGGTGAAGTGGGCGACCAGGGCGCCGAGCAGGACGGGGAAGGTGACCAGCACCAGCCGGTCGACCCAGAGGCGGCGCCCGGCGAGGGCGAGGAGCGCGAACACCGGGAAGACGGTGAGTACGTAGCGGGCGCTGCTCTCCTGCGGGGTGACCAGCGACTCCCGGCAGACGATGGGGAGCACGCTCACCGCCGCGAAGGCGAGGTAGGAGGCGGGCAGCCGGCCCCACATCAGCGGGATCGAGACCAGCAGCGCCAGCGAGGCGGCCAGGTTGATCACCTCCTCGGGATGGCTGCCGTCGAGGACGGCGCGCAGGCTGTCGTCGAGGGCCGTCCAGGGCGCGACCGGGTGGTTCCCCCAGATCTCGCGCTGGAGGGAGAGCACCCCGCCGGGGACGCCGAGGCGCACCCGGATCCAGAGGTCCCAGCCGGCGGCGGCGAGTAGGGGAAGGAGCACGAGGAGGTGCGCCGGACGGACCGGCGAGCGCCCCCGCGCCCGCCGCCGCCGGGCGTCCGCGACCACCTCGACGAGCAGGGCGGCCACCAGCAGCGCCCCGGTGGGGCGGCAGAGGGCGGCGAGCGCCGCCAGCCCCCCGGCCGCCGCGATCCGCCCGCGCCGGGCGGCGAGCAGCGAGCCGGCCGCGAGCAGAAGGAAGAGCGACTCGGTGAAGGCGGCGAGCAGGAAGAACGCGACCGGGGCGACGGCGAGGTAGAGGATGGCGCGGTCGGCGGTGCCGCGGTCGAGATCGCCGGCGACGAGGTGGTGGAGCACCACCAGGGCGGCGATCAGCGCCACGGTGCTGAGCAGGAGCCCGGTGAGCGCGGCATTGCCGCCGGTCACCGGCGTGAGCAGGTGGACGGCCCCGGGGAAGAGGGGGAAGAAGGCCGCGTCCGGGTCGCCCGGGCCGTAGCCGCTGCGGGCGATGTGCTCGTACCAGAGCGCGTCCCAGCGCTGCCAGGGGCCCACCCAGGGCCACAGCGCCGAGCCCTGCGGGGTGAGCAGCTCGAGGTGGTCGCCGCCCACCCCGTGGATCGGGTAGAGGATCACCGACGCCCAGGCGATCAGCCCGAGGGAGGCGCGCAGGCCGATCACGATGGCCAGGGCCTGGCGCAGCGCCGGGTCGCCCAGCGCCGCCCGGACCCGGGTCAGCCCCCGGACCACGTCCGGAACGGATACAGCGCCTCGAACCAGTAGCCGAGGATGCAGACGTAGCCGGCGAGCACCGCCCGGGGGAGCCCCGGGTGGGAGAGCAGGCGCGCCACCGCGAGGTAGACGGCGGGGAGCACGATCACCATGTAGTAGAGGTAGCTGATCCGGTTGCCGAAGGAGCCGAGCGGCGCCGCGGCGACCAGGAAGGGGACGAAGGTCCCCAGGAACCAGGCGGCGGCGAGCAGCGAGACCTCGTCGCGGTCGCGGCGGGCGGTGTGCACGGTGAGGAAGAGGGCGGGCAGGGCGAGCAGGATGACCGCCGGGTTCATCAGGCCCTGGAAGGCGACCACCGGATGGGTGGCGGTCACCTTGCCGTCGCTGAGCACGTTGGTGTTGACCGTGTAGTAGTTGATCGGCTCCTGGTTGAGCAGCCACTGCCAGGGATAGGAGGCGATGCCCTCGGGCCCGTGGGGGTTGGTGAGCTTGGCGGCGTAGTCGAACATCGCCCGGGTGTGCACCAGGGGGTTGTGGTAGGCCGACCAGAAGTGGTCGAGGCCGTAGAGCGCGCCCAGGTAGACGAGCATCGCCACCGCCGCGCAGGTCGCCAGCGGGGCGAGGCGCTCGACCGCCCGGCGCCCCAGCGGCAGATCGGCCCCCCGGGTGCGCAGCAGCACCCGGCCGGCCTCGAGCAGGGCGAGGGCCACCAGCGCGTAGGGGGCGACCAGCTTGACGCACCCGCCCAGCCCGAGCACGGCGCCGGCGAGCACCGGGTGGTCGCGGAGGTGGAGGGCGACGGCGGCGAGCATGAAGACGACCACGAAGACGTCGAGGGTGGCGATGCGCCCGTGCACCAGCGAGAGGTTGTCGGCGGCCATCAGCGCCGCCGCCCCCAGGGCCAGCCAGGCGCTGCCGCCGGCGGCCCGCACCACCCAGAACATGGCGAGGATGGCGAGGCTGCCGAAGATCAGGGGGAGGATGCGCCAGCCCAGCGCCCCGTCGCCGAAGACGTGCATGCCGAGGGCGATGAGCAGCTTGCCCAGGGGCGGGTGCTCCTGGTTGGGGTCGAGCCCGGCGGGCGAGCCGGCGTAGTGGTCGCCGCCGGGGACGTGGAACCCGAGGATCACCCGGGCGGCGTTGACGTAGTAGGCCTCGTCGAAGATGAGCGCCCTGGAGGGGTGGTCGAGCCACCAGGCCCGTGCTCCCACCGAGAACAGCGAGACGAGCGCCAGCAGCGCGAAGGGCGTGCGCGGACTGGCGAGGAGGGCCGCGCCTCGGGCCCGGGGACGCCGGGGGAGGGAGGCGGCGGGGACGGGGGCGGTCGCGGTCTCCGGCGTGGTGCGCTCCTCCTGGCCCTTCCCCGGCTGGGCGTGGCCGACGGGGGATGGTAGCGAGGCCACCCCCGGGGAGTTCGGGGCGAGTGAAAGATTGCTGGGGACTCCGCGTTACATGAGCGCCGGGTCCAGGGCTCCAGCCGTAGGGAAGGTTGGTGGCATGGGTGGTGCCATGGGTCCGGTGGAAGGGTGCAGGCCGGCGGGACTGCCACAGCAACCAGGTGCGCGTCCCAGGTGGCCGCACAGAGAGGTGACGTCCCAGTGGTCCGACCGACTGTCTCTCCCGTCCAGGCGCGTGTCCTCGGCGCCGTACTCGGCGTGACCGGGTTCGCGTTCGCCTCCATCTCCGGCATGGCGGGCCTGACCGCCAGCGCGTCCGACTGGGTGCATCCCGGTCAGGACAAGATCTGGATCACCGAGAAGGGTGACAAGAACGCGCCCCCGCAGGGCCGCATCGCGACCCTCGACTGCGGTGACCTCAGCCTGTGGGGCAACAAGCTCGACAAGCACGAGGGCACCTTCCACATCGTCTCCGACGACCCCAGCGGTCACGACGAGACCATCGTCAAGGACCAGGACTGGAAGTTCGCCAAGGACAGCGACCAGCTCCAGGTGGTCGCCACCATCGACGGCAAGGAGCTGATCAACAAGGCAGAGGATCACGGCGACAAGGCGGCCGACGGCCGCTTCCGGTTCGACGTCTTCTTCGACCAGCAGCCCCACCAGCACATCTACTTCTGGGTGAAGGACAACTGCCACGAGGGCGGCGGCGACAACGGAGGTGGCGGCGAGAGCAACCCCACGCCGGTGGTCCAGCAGCCGGCTCCCCCGGCGCCCGTGGTGGCGGGCACCAGCACCTCCCAGGCGCCGAAGGCGGTGGCCGCGGTGCCCCAGACCGGCGCGGACGCCCCCTTCCTCACCGGCATGATGCTCATGTCGGCGGGCGGTGGCGCTCTCGGCTTCGCCCGGAGGCTTGGCCGCCGCCGGGGTCGCTGATCTCGCGGGCGCTGCCGCGGTAATCCCAGGACACGTGACACAGGAGGGCCGCCCCGGCCGGCCGGGGCGGCTCTTCTTTCATCGGGGGAGGCTACAGCCTCCCCCGCTCAGCCCGAAGACCTGCCGCTGGCGCGCCATGCCGTGGGCTACCCCCTCCACGCCGGCACTCGCCGGCGGGCGGCGTCTTCGCGCCGCCTGGCGTCCTCGCGCCGCCGGGGAGGTACCGGGCGAGGAACGCTCCGCGGTCGTCAGGCTCGCCGGGCCTCCTCTCACCGGGCGCGAGGATCGCCATGCAGCCGTGACGGTTGGGGCTACCACGGGGTGGGTAGTTTCAGATATAGTCCTTTCCGGCGAAAGGATTCGTGCGCAGCTCCGGGTGGACGCCTGCGTCGCCCGTCGCCGTGCGCCGGCCGTGAGGCCGCCGCGTGCGCACGAAGACCTCGCCTGAGCTCTCGCGCCGGTGCGATGCACGCATGGACGGCGCTCTCGAGGTTGACCTCCCCTGATCGCTCCCGACCTCGCAATCGACAGGCTGCATCTTCTCGTGCCCGATGGCAGTGACGCCATGGTCATCCTCTCGACCCTGGCGAACGGCCACAGCACCGAGGGCGAGGACCCGCGCGCCGTCTTCGCCGAGCGCCTGGGTGAGCTCGACCACCTCACCGTCTCCTTCACCGACGCCGAGCCACCGCAGGTGCGGCTCGCCCTCCCCGACCTCACCCTGCAATGCGCCGTGCAACCGGCGCCGGACGGGGTGCGCGAGCACCTGGCCCTCCGCGTCGACGCGGTCAAGCCCACCAGCGGGCACCCCGAGGGCGCCAAGGTGCTCACGATCACGGCGCGTCACCCGGTGGTCAGCGCCGACAACGGCACCGTCAGCGACACCTTCCGGCTGCTCGACTGGCGCGAGTCGAGCCGGCGGGCCGCGGTCTCGCCGCAGCTGTACGCCACCCTCAAGCTGGTCGACCGGCTCGAGGGCGCCGAGAAGCAGCGGGCGGCCACCCAGCGCACCCGCTTCACCGCCGCCCGCGAGTCCTGGCGCTGCCGCAACTGCCGCGCGCTCTGGCGGCCCGACGACCACGAGCGCTGCCCCTCCTGCGGACGGGTCTTCACCGAGGCCGACCGCCGCCAGCCCGAGGTCGGCAAGGTCGAGTTCACCGTCCCCCCCGACGACCCGCTCAACCTCCAGGCGGACGCCGCCGTGCTGGTCGAGCCCGAGGACGAGCCCAACTTCGTCGGCCGGGTCAGCCGCATCGACCACCATCGCCGCATCGTCGAGGTGGTCTGCCGGACCTTCGAGCACGCCGGCACCGAGGGCTACATCACCCCGTCCTTCAACCGCGCCCTCTACCAGGCCAAGCGCAGCGTGCTCGCCGCCATCGCCACCAAGGACTATGGCGTCGGCCTGCTCGCCCAGCTGCTGGTGGCGCCGCGGACGCTCGCGCCGCCGCTGCCCGACGAGATCGACGAGGCGGGGTGGCTGACCGACGGCATGATCCCCAACGCCCCCCAGAACCGGGCGGTCTCGCTGCTCTCCAACTGCGCCGCCGGCCAGTGCGTCTTCATCCAGGGGCCGCCGGGAACCGGCAAGACCACGGTCATCGTCGAGGCGGTGAAGCGGCGCCTGGCCAGCGACCCGAACCAGCGCATCCTGGTCACCTCGCACAGCAACCTGGCGGTCGACAACGCGCTGGAGCGGCTCGCCGGCACCCCGGGGATGCGCGCGGTGCGCGTGGCGCGCGCCGAGCGGGTGCATCCCACCGTCGACCAGTTCCGCTGCGACGACGAGGACGACCCGCGCCTGCTCACCGCCAACTGCTACTTCGCGACCTGCGCGACCGCGGCCACGTCGGGCATCACCGACATGAACTTCGACATCGTCATCCTCGACGAGGCCAACAAGGCGCGCGCCGACGAGGCGCTGCCGGCGCTGCGGCTGGGCTCGGCGGTGGCGATGGTCGGCGATCACAAGCAGCTCCCCCCGGTGGAGGACGACGCCCTCTACGGCATCGTCGAGACCGACCCGGCGCTCGAGGACCTGGTCAACCGCAGCCTCTTCGAGCAGTGCTGGGAGGGCGGCCTGATCGACGATGCGAAGTGCCTGCTCACCGTCCAGCACCGCATGCACCCGGACATCTCCGCCTACGTCTCGAAGGCGTCGTACGACAACCAGCTCGAGGACGCGGCAGAGGTGCGCGCGTACTCCTTCGTCACCCGCAAGCCCTTCCCGGTGGCGCTGCACTTCGTCGACACCGAGGGGATGAAGGGCAGCAGCGAGCGTCGCGGTCCCGGCGGCGCCCTCCGCAACGAGGCGGAGGTGCGGATCGCCGCGCAGGTGGTCCGGCTGCTCGACGAGCGCTGCCCGCGCGACCTCAGCATGGCGGTGATCGCGATGTACGCCGAGCAGGTCGAGCGGCTCCGCCAGGCCCTGGGACGGCGCAAGTTCAAGCGGCCGGTGAAGATCGACACCGTCGACTCCTTCGAGGGCCGCGAGGAGGACCTGGTGGTCATCTCCCTGGTGCGGAGCAACGAGCGTGGCCGCATCGGTTTCCTGCGCGTGCCCAACCGCCTGAACGTGGCGATCTCCCGAGCGCGCCGGCTGGTCGCCTGCATCGGCGACAGCGCCACCCTGCGCGCCGGCGAGGAGTCGATGTACGGGGTGCTGGTCGAGGCCGCCCGCTCCACCGGCGGCTGGCTGTCCGCCAGCGAGCTGGTGACCCCGACCAAGCGCACCCCGGCGCCGCGGCGCCGCTCGGCTGTCGTGGCGGCCGCGGGGGAGGGCGAGGGCGGCGTCGAGGCCCCGGGGCGTCCCGCCCGCCGCCGCCGCCGCCGGGGCGCGCGCCGTCCCGGCCCGCCGCTGCAGCCGCAGGTCGCCGCCGCGGCGCCGGGGACCGACGAGCAGGCGGCGGCCGGCGCCATCGCCCCCGCCGCCGGGGAGGCCGCGAGCGACGGAGCACCCGGCCGCCGCCGCCGCCGCCGCCGCCGCGGACGCGGCGCCGGAGCGGGCGGCGAGGCGCGTCCCGAGGCCGCCGCCGTCACCACCGAGACGCCTCCGGCAGAGCCGGCGGAGGGCGGCGACGCCTCCCGGGCCCGCCGCCGCCGTCGCCGCCGGCGCAGCGGGCGGGGCGCGGGAGGCGAGGGCGGCGCGGCGGCTGCGGCCGGCGGGGCCCCGGCCGCCGAGG
>JAXDLS010000201.1:0-7380 GCA_034666485.1 Chloroflexota bacterium | reverse complement strand
CGCCGAGCCGGATGACGACGTCGTCTTCTTTCAGGCCGGGGGGATGATCGTCGCGCTCTGGGACCGCGCCCGGCTGGCCGAGGACTCAGAGGTAGAGGACGGGGGCGGCTGGGGCGGCGTCACCCTGGCGCGCAACCTGCCCACACCGGCGGACGTGGATGTGGCGATGGCCGCGGCGGCCGGGGCCGGGGCCACCATCGGACGCGCGGCCGGCCCCACCTTCTGGGGCGGCTACTCGGGGGTCTTCATCGATCCCGACGGCCATCCCTGGGAGGTCGCGCACAACCCCGGCTTCCACCTGACCGAGGACGGCTCCGTCCACCTGGAGCGCCCCTCCGGGTAGAGGGAGGAGCAGGCGCCTCCGCCGCCTGGCGGCCTACCCGAACAGCTGCAGGTGGGCGTGGTTCGGCCGGCTCGGGTCGACGAGACGCAGCTGGAGCGTGTACCGGCCCGGACCGCCGCCCAGCAGCATCCAGGTGTCACCGGGCACGAGCCGGCTGCGGCCGTCGGGTCCGGTGAGCGTCCCCTCGATGCCGGCGCTGTTCCAGTGAACGCACAGCATGCCTCCGCTGCCCACCTGCACCGTGAGGTGCCAGGCGCCGGTGCCCGGCACCGAACCCGTGTCGCCGTCGTATGCGACCGTCGAGCACCGGCCGGCCTGGCCACCCCCCTGGCCGCACGCGCCCGACCACGACGAGCCGCAGGCGCCGGATGACGCTGCGGAGGAGTATGCCCCCCAGGCCGCGAGGTTCCCGGACGGGGATGACTGGGAGCCGGTGCCGGTGGGGGCGGGAGCGGCCGTCGACGTCCGTGCAGCGGTGCCGGCGCCGCCCGACCGGGGCGGTGCGGCTGTCCCGCCGGCCGGAGGCGCCGCGGCCGATCCGGGAGGCGCCGCGGCCCAGCCGGGGGGCGTCGTGGATCGCGGATCGGTTCCCGGAGGAGGGTCGGTCACGGGGTTCGAGCCCGCCGGCGATCCCGGAGCGGCGGTGGGCGGAGGGATGGCGGCGCTGGTGGGGTCGGAGGGCGGTGCCGAGAACACCGTGATCGGCGGGACGGCCCCCGCACGCGGCGAGTCCGCGCCCTCGGAGGGAGGCGCGATACCGCTGAGGAGCAGGCAGGCGGCGACGGCCACGGCCGCGGCCACGACCGCCGCGGCGGCCCGGCGCCGCTGCCGGGGGGTGATGGCGCGCCAGGGCGTCGCCGGCCGCGACTGCTCCTGCGGCGGGGCGACCGCCGCGGGCTGCGGCGCGGACGCCTCGGAGACCGGCGCCGCGACCACCGCCAGGCGCGGCCGCGGGGGCGCCTCCGGGTCCGGCGACGCGGCGACGATCGCGGGCTCCGGCGCGGGCTCGAGGGCGACCGGTGGCGCGGCGATGACCAGGGGCTTCGGCGCGGGCTGGATGCGGGCCCGTGGCGCGGCGCCCTCCACCTCGTGCGGGGCCGTCGCGGCGCTGAGGCGCGGGACGGTGCCGGTCGGGGAGAGCAGGGCCGTCGGGACCGGCGCCCCGGCGAGCTCGCTGATGTCCACCCGGAGAACGGTGGCGAGCTCCGACAGGACCGAGAGACGGTCGGGCATGAGGACGCCGCGCTCGACCTTGTACAGCCAGCTCGGCGACTTGCCGATGAGGCCGGACAGCTGGGCCCGTGACAGGCCCGCCCGGACCCGGTAGCGCATGATCCGCTGGCCGATCGGCAGCTGCCCGGTCACGATCTCCGCCATTGCCGTGTTCTCCCTCCGTGGCCCCCCCTTCAACGTCCGGGCAGACACGAAACCTACGGCTCGGTCGTCGCCGGCGACCAGATCTCACACCGGAATCTCAAACGGGCTCCGGGCTCGCCGGTATGCTTCGACGCCCCTGTGGGATGCTGAGCCTGACCCTGTGCTCGGCTCCGTCTGCGCCGGCGCGCTGGCCGGTGCCTCGCTGCTCACCCGCGGCGCGGCACCTCGCGGCGACGACCGGTGACCGCGGGGCGGGTCACCTCCGCTCGAGCACCCGGGTCAGCCGGTGGTGGAGGTCGAGGAGCTGGTCGCGTGCCGCCCGGAGTCCCTCGGTTCCGGCCGCCGTCAGCCCGGCCATCATCTCGTCCACCAGGGTGACGAGATCGCTGAGCGGCGGGGGCGCCGGTGGCGGTGTCGCCGACCTCGCGGCCCGGTCGGCCGCGCGTGCGGAGAGCTTCTCCGCGTGGATCCTCTCCCAGAGTCGCGACTGCTCGTCGGGATGGTCCTGCAGGCGGAGCAGCGCGCGGGCGTGCTTGCCGGTGAGGTCGCCGGCGCGGACGTCCTCGCGGATCGCCTCGGGGAGGTGGGTCACCTTGAGGAGGTTGTGGACGTGCTGGCGGGACAGGCCCACCAGCTCGCCCACCTCCTGCCACGACCCCAGGCCGTAGGTGACCCGCAGCCGCTTGAGCGCCAGGGCGCGGTCGACGGCGTTGAGCTCCTCGCGCTGGACGTTCTCGATCAGCGCCTCGAGGTACGCGCGCTCGTCGTCCCTCTCCACGATGATCGCGGGGATCTCCCGCAGGCCGGCCATGCGGGCGGCCCGCCACCGCCGCTCGCCGGCGATGATCCGGTACACGTCGCCCTGCTGCCGCGCGCGGATCGGCTGCAGGACGCCGTGCGCGCGGATGCTCTCGGCGAGCTCGGTGAGGCCACGCTCACCCATGCGCCGCCGGGGCTGGTCGGAGCGCGGGCGCAGGAGCGCCAGCGGGATCCGCCGGAGCTGCTCACGCTCCGGCGGTGCGACAGCAGACCGTGAGAGGGGTCGGTCCTGTACGGTTTCCATTGCCGTCGAACGATAGGTGGCCCCGGGAGCGGCGCTTCACACTTTCGGATCAGACCTGCGCCGAGGGCCTCGTCGACCTCGAATGAGGCCTCCGCACACCTCCGCACCGCGTTCACACCGTCCTCACATCCCGGCGCGAGCCTGGAGATGCCGGAATCAGCCGGCACATGGAGAACGCGAGATGCGACGCAGATCACCCCTGGCGATCGGATGGGTGCTGGCGACCATCGCCGGCGCGACGGCGGTCGGGATCACCACCCAGCGGCCCGGCTTCGTGGTCATCACCTTCATCGGCGGCCTCTGGCTGCCACGGCTGCTCGGCTTCGGCTGGGGCGGTCATCACCACCGCCCCGGCGGCGGTCCCCGGCACGGCTGCCACGCCGGCGAGGCCGTCGCACCCAGGTCGGAGGAGACGGTGACGGCATAGGCCTGGACGCGCGGCGCACCTGATTAGATCTCCGCCGTGAAGACCATCCTGGTGGTCGACGACGAGCCCGAGATCGTCCGGCTGGTGCGCGACTACCTCGAGCACGGCGGGTTCGCCGTGGTGACCGCATCCGACGGTCGGGGCGCCCTCGACGCCGCTCGTCAGCGGCGCCCCGACCTCGTCATCCTCGACCTCGGGCTGCCCGGGCTCGACGGCCTCGACGTCACCCGGGCGCTGCGTCGCGACGGCGCCGTGCCCATCGTCATGCTCTCCGCCCGCGGCGACGAGACCGACAAGCTGGTCGGGCTCGAGCTCGGCGCCGACGACTACGTCACCAAGCCGTTCAGCCCCAAGGAGCTGGTCGCCCGGGTGCGCGCGGTGCTGCGCCGCGCCGAGGCGGCCGCCGAGCGGAGCGACCTGGTCCGGGTCGGCGGCGACCTCGTCCTCGACGCCGCCCGGATGGAGACCAGCGCCGCCGGCCGGCGGGTCGAGCTCACCCCCACCGAGTTCGAGCTGCTCATCACCATGGCGCGCCAGCCGGGCCGCGTCTTCACCCGCGCCCAGCTGCTCGACGCGGTGCGGGGCGCCGCCGTCGAGTCCTACGAGCGCGCGATCGACGCGCACGTGAAGAACATCCGCCGGAAGATCGAGCCCGACCCGCGGGCGCCGCGCTTCCTCCAGACCGTGTTCGGCGTCGGCTACCGCGTCGCGGACCCGGGCTGATGCCGCCGGGGCGGGGGGACCACGGCCCCTGGCACTGGGACGGGCGCCGCCGGCCCCCCTGGTGGCCCGAGGGCGAGCCCTGGCCGCCGCAGGGAGGCGGCCACTGGAAGGGCCCGGGCCGCCGGATGATGCGGCGCGCGGGCTGCGCCGCCGCCCTGCTGCTCGCCGTGCTCGGCGTCGCCGGCGCCGCGGCGGTGTGGCTGGTGGCGAGCGCGCTCGGGATCGTCGCCTCGGGCACCTTCGCCCGCCTGGTGTCGGTGATCGGGCTGCTGCTGGGAGGGCTGGCGCTGGTGGCCGCGGTCGCCGCCGGCCGGCGCCTCGCCGCTCCCGCCGGCCGGCTGGTCGCCGCCTCCGGCCGGATCGAGGCGGGCGACCTCAGCGTGCGCGTGCCCGTTCGCGGGCCCGCCGAGCTGCGCAGCCTGGCACGGGCCTTCAACGCGATGAGCAGCCGGCTCGAGGCCACCGAGGCGCGGCGCCGGTCGGTCGTCGCCGAGGTCGCCCACGAGCTGCGCACCCCGCTCTCGATCATCCGCGGCCAGGCCGAGGCGATCGCCGACGGCGTCTACACCCCGGGACCGGAGCGCATGGCCCCGATCCTCGACGCGGTGCGCAGCCTCGAGGTGCTGGTCGACGATCTCACCACCCTGGGGCTCGCCGAGGCGGGGGCGCTGCGGCTGCGGCGCGAGCCCGTCGACCTCGCCGTGCTCGTCCACGACACCCTGGAGACCCAGCGCGCCGCCGCCGGCGCCGCCGGGGTGACGCTGGTCGCCGACCTCACCGGCGCGCCGGCGGCACTCGAGGCCGACCCGGCACGCCTCCGGGGAGTCCTGTCGAACCTGGTCGGCAACGCGGTGCGGCACAGCGCCCGCGGCGGCTCGGTGCGGGTGGTGCTACGGCCGGTACCGGGTGCCACGGGCGTCGAGCTGCGCGTCGTCGACGACGGCGAGGGCATCCCCGCCGAGCTGCTCCCCCACGTGCTCGAGCGCTTCGTCAAGGGCGAGGGGTCGACCGGCTCGGGGCTGGGGCTGGCCATCGTCCGCGACGTCGTCGAGGCGCACGGCGGCAGCGTCGAGGTCGCCAGCGTGCGGGGCGAGGGCACCACCGTGACCCTGCACCTGCCCGGGTAGGGGAAGGCTGTCAGCTCAGCGCCCGCGCACCTGCACCGAGCCCCGCCACCGCTCCAGCAGCTCGGCGTCGCCGAGCACCTCGATGCCCTCGGCGTCGCGCCGGTTCCAGAGCAGCAGGTGGAGGTCGGAGGCGGCGCCGCGCACCGTGCAGCCGGCCTCGCCGGGCTCGCGGTGCCCGCAGGAGCCGTCCGGCCCGATCAGCACCCGCCAGCCGGCCTCGACGTCGGTGGGGAGGATGGCCAGGGTGCGCGGAGGATCGGAGCGCAGCCGGCCGCCGGGACGGCTGACGAAGCCCATGACCAGCTCGTCGATGCCGTCGGCCGCCACCTCCGGAGCGAACCGGGTCACCATCCCCGCGGCGCTCTCGGCGTCGACCCGGTGGATCGCCGTCTCGTGGGCCTGGCGCCGCGCCCAGAAGGCGAGAGGGGAGGGCGCGGGGAGGAAGCTCCAGCAGTCCAGGTCCGGAGGCGCCTCCTCGAGGGTGGCGGCGAGCCGGGCGTGGCCCTCGCAGAACCACTCCAGCAGGTCGCCGTCGCCGGGCCACGCGGCGACCACCGCGTCGAGGTCGGCGATGGGCCGGGCGCGGCCCTCGGCGACATGCGCCGCCGCCCAGCGGTGCACCCCGCCGACGTGCCGCACCAGGTCGCGCACCCGCCAGTCCGGACAGGTCGGCACCGGGGCGTCGGGCCCGCTCGCGGCCACCGCGGCGGCGAGCAGGGCACCCTCGCGGCGGAGGACGGCGATGTGCTCCCTGATCTCCATGGGCCCGGAGTCTGACGTCGCCGGCGGTCAGCCGGCGAGCGCCGGCGCGGGGCCGCAGCGAACGGGGCGGGCATGGGCGGGGTCGAGGGCGTTGAGCACGTCGCGGGCGACCACCGGGTCGGAGGCCATCGAGCCGTGCTCGGGGGAGTCCTTCGGGCACTGGTCCTGGACCACGATGTTGGTCACCCCCGGCGCGTCGAGCACCCCGCTGGTGTAGGGAACCACCGCCTGGTCGTAGCGCGTCATGAGGTTGGTGTAGGTGACGCCGGGGGCGGCGGGACCGCCGTCCGCGTTCAGCCTCTGCAGGAAGGCGGACCCGGTGACGAACTCGGGACACGAGCCGCAGAGGAGCCCGACCACCGCCCCCAGCACGGCCGACAGACCCAGCGGCGGCACGGCGTGGGTGAGGGTGGCCAGCCCCAGCAGGTTGGTGCCATGCCAGAGGGGGGCGATGCCGACGTAGTGCTCGACCCTCGCCGCACCGCCGAGGAAGCGCACGTACCAGTCGGGCATCAGGCTGCCCTCGGAGTGGCCGACGATGTCCACCTTCGACGCCCCGGTGGCGGTCAGCACCCGGTCGACGAAGGTGGAGAGCTCCTGCGCGCTCCTCTCCATGGGCACCACGCCACCGGTCCGGTCGAACGGCGGGATGACGAGCCGTGGATCGACGCCGTACGTGAGCGCGAAGACGCAGTAGCCGCTGGCGGCGAGCAGCGGCGACAGGGACTGCCAGTTCTTGCCCATGGTCGCGCCGAGGCCGTGCACCAGCACCACCGGCCGGGGATGGGCGGGGCCGGGGTGGCAGCCCCAGTCGTTGGCGCCGGCGGGAGAGCCCGGCCCCGGCGGGGGCGGCGGTCCGCTCACCGTGGCCTCGGCGGGGGTGACGCCGCCGCAGAGGCAGGCGGTGGCGGCCGCGACGGCGAGGAGCCTGCGGTGCACGCGCATGGGGGACCTCCTGGTTGTGGCAAGGATGTCGACCGTCCGCCATGGAGCCCAGGATGGTAGCGTGTCAAGATAACCAGGATGTTCGATCTCTTCGATCTGTTCATCGGCGGCGCGCTGAACCTGGACCACGGCGGTCGATGGCGCTCCGCGGACCCGGAGCCGCCGCCGCTGCCTCCGGGGATCCCAGCGCTGCCTCCGGACCCGCGCGCCATCGCCGTGGGCGTCGCCGCCACCCGCGCCCACGACCCCGGGTTCGACGAGGGACCGGCGAGCTCGCCGCAGCGCTGCGCGACGAGGCGGGATCGACCGCGGCCCGGCACCGCCACCACGTCCTCGCCTTCCTCGAGGTGAGCGACGCGGTGGTCACCGCCGCGACCCACGCGCCCGAGAGCGACCGGGTCACCGTGCGGCTGCGGCTCAGCGGCGAGGAGTACGACCTCGCCGACGCCACCCTGGAGCTCGCCGAGGGCACCCAGACGGTGCACGGCTGGTGGGAGGCCGGCTAGCCGACGTACCCGAGCACGAAGAGCACCCCCACCACGAGCACGGCGGTGCCGGCGATGCGGTGGAGCCAGGTGAGCTCGCGCTTCCTGCCGTCGCGTGCCACCAGGTC
>JAXDLS010000200.1:0-3262 GCA_034666485.1 Chloroflexota bacterium | reverse complement strand
CGCCGCTGTTGCAGAGGAAGACCGACTCGAGGCCGCCCGGCGCCACCGCGGCGATCTCCTCGGCCGCCTCGATCATGGGCAGGCTGTGGGTGGTGACCGAGGTGTGGAGCAGGCGGTCGACCTGGGCGTGAACCGCGGACCGCACCGCGGGATGGCCGTGGCCCAGGTTGGTGACCCCGATGCCGCATCCGAAGTCGAGGACGTCGCGGCCGTCGACGGTGTGGAGGTGGGCGCCCTCGGCCCACTCCACCACCAGGTCGCTGTAGCGGCTGTAGCAGGTGGCGAGATGGGCGGCGTCGCGCTCGCGCCACCCTGCCGCCACGTCCGGCCCGGGCTGCTGGATCTGGGTCACTGGCGATCTCCGAAGGGCCGAGGCCGGTTGAACAGGGGCACACCGCCCCGCGCTGAGGGTACCCCCCAGCCCGGCCACCAGATCGGCCGCCGCCAAAAAATCACCCATCGGTTGATTGACATTCACCCTCCTCCGCGCGTATCTCAGGGGTCCGCGCGCCAGCACGTCATCAGGGGAATGGCGCGCGATCAGCACGGCCGCCGGGGCACCCACGCCCTCGCCGGCCGGTCAGAGGAGATCCGATGGAACGCATCAAGGCCCGAGTCCTGCCGGCACTCGGCATCGTCTCCCTCGCCGCGCTCGCCGCCTGCGGGACCTCCACCACCGGCGGGGGAGGCGGGAACGGCGGCTCCGGGCCGCTCAGCTCCTGCGTGGGCTCGGTGACGGTCGCCACCGACCTGCCCACCAGCGGCGGCGACGCCGCCATCGGCGGGGGCACCGAGAAGGGGGCCAAGCTCGCCGTCGACCAGGCCAACGCCGCCAAGCTCCTGGGCGGCTGCACGGTGAACTACCTCGCCAAGGACGACTCCTCGGTGGCCAAGGGCAAGCACGACCCCCAGCAGGGCGCCCAGAACGTGACCGCGCTGGTGGCCAACCAGGCGGTGGTCGGCATCGTCGGACCCTTCAACTCCAGCGTCGCCGTCGCCGAGCTGCCGATCACCAACAAGGCCGGCGTGGTCCAGATCAGCCCCTCGAACACCGATCCCGGTCTCACCATCCCCGGCACCGACCCCGACATCGACACCGCCTCGCTGAAGCCGACCGGGAAGACCACCTACTTCCGGGTGATCTCCAACGACGTGGTCCAGGCCCAGGTGATGGCCCAGGTGGCATACAAGGAGCTGAACCTCAAGAAGGTCTACGACATCGACGACCAGGAGACCTACGGGAAGGACCTCTCCAACTACTTCGACCAGGACTTCAAGAAGCTCGGCGGCACCGTGGTGAAGCGGGTCTCGCTCCCCGGCGACACCAAGGACTTCCGGCCCCAGATCACCGAGGCGCAGGGTCTCGGTGCCGACTCCGTCTTCTTCGGCGGCGTCGCCTCCAACGGCTCGGGCATCCTCAAGAAGCAGATGACCGACGCCGGCCTCACCGCCCAGTTCCTGAGCGGTGACGGCACCGTCGACCCGCAGTTCTTCGTCGACGCCGGCGCCCAGGGCGACGGCGCCCAGGCGTCGAGCGCGCCCGACACCACCAAGCTGGCCAGCGCCCAGCAGTTCATCCAGCAGTACAAGCAGCGCTACGGGCAGGACGTGGTCGCCTACTCGACCTACGGGTACGACTGCATGAACATCCTCCTCCAGGCGATTCACAACGTCCTCGTCGACAACGGCGCCAAGCTCCCCGCGGACCCTGTGACCTTCCGCACCAAGGTGATCGCCAAGGTGCAGGGCATCGACTACAAGGGCACCATCGGCGAGACCCGGTTCGACGCCAACGGCGACACCCTCAACCACCAGTTCAGCGTCTACAAGGCGACCGGCGGCAAGTGGGTGGGCCGCGAGACCGTCTCTCCCTCCGCGAGCTGAGGAGCGGTACCCTGATGCCCTGGCGGGAGAGCGGGACGAGCCCCGCTCTCCCCGCCCAGCTCTGTGGCAGCCCGGGCGGTGGGGGCGCGCCGGGAGGATGACGGTGGAGGGTCAGGGAGAGGCGCGGGCGCTGCCCCCGCTCGCCCGCCGCCGGACCCTGCTGCGCGGCGGCGGCCTCGCCGAGCTGAGCAGCAGGGCGTTCCCCACGGTGCTGATCGGCGCCCTGGTGCTCATGATCGTCGACGTCGTGGTGCGCAGCGGCGTCGCGGTGGCGGGCTCGCAGCTGGTGAACGGGATCACCAAGGGCGCCATCTTCGCCCTGATCGCGGTCGGCTACACCATGGTCTACGGGATCATCGAGCTGATCAACTTCGCCCATGGCGACGTCTTCACCCTCAGCGCCGTGTACGGCAAGGAGATCGGCCGCGGGCTGAGCTGGATCGGCATGAGCCTCTGGGGGGTCAGCCTCGGCTCGCTGGCGACCCGCGGCCCGCTCGGGCTGGCGGCGGCCCTGCTCATCCTCTTCCCCCTCACCATGGCCGCAACCGGCATCACCGGGGTGCTCATCGAGCGGGTCGCCTACCGGCGCCTCCGCGACGCGCCCCGCCTCGCGCCGCTGATCACCGCCGTGGGCGTCTCCTTCATCCTCGAGGGGTCGATGCTGGTCACCCAGGGCAGCAGCAACGTGCGCACCGACAAGGAGGGCTGGATCCGCGGCACCGCCTTCACCGCCGGCGGCGTCGACGTGCACTGGGCCGACATCTTCGTGGTGGGGATGGCGCTGCTGATGATGTTCGCCCTCCAGGCGTTCATCCGCTCCACCCGCCTCGGGAAGGCGATGCGCGCCACCGCACAGGACCGCGACGCCGCCCTGCTCAGCGGCGTCAACATCAACCGCACCATCGCCGCCACCTTCTTCATCGGCTCCGCGCTGGCCGCCGCGGGCGGGCTGATCTACAGCATCTTCTTCGACTCGGTGGTCTGGAACCTCGGCTTCCAGTTCGGCATCATCGCCTTCACCGCCGCGGTTCTGGGCGGCATCGGCAACATCGTCGGCGCCGGCCTGGGCGGGTTCCTCATCGGGCTGATCTACGTCTTCGGCGGCCAGATCACCTCGGGCCAGTGGAGCAACTCGATCGTCTTCGCCATGCTCATCGTGGTGCTGACCTTCCGGCCCGTCGGGCTGCTCGGCATGCGGGTGCCCGACCGTGCCTGAGCAGGTGGCCGCCCGCGTCCCCGGCGACATCGACCTGCCCACCACCGCCGCGGAGACCCGCGAGCAGGAGTCGTCGTCGGTGTACTGGCTGCTGGTGATCGGCGGCCTCGTCATGCTCGTCGGCGGCTGGCTCCTCCCCTGGTTCGTCGAGCCCACCGCCAA
>JAXDLS010000199.1:0-3142 GCA_034666485.1 Chloroflexota bacterium | reverse complement strand
GCGTAGGGATGGTCGAAGAGCGACTCGAAGAAGTCGAGCCCGCGCCGGGTGATGTCGAAGATCTCGTCGGCGTCGAGGTGCTCGAGCAGCGACTGCCGGCACCAGATGCCCAGCGGGATGCCGCGGTGCTCGGCGTGCACCGGCTGGTAGGGACCGGCGCAGACCGCGTAGAGGTAGGTGGAGATCGGCGGGGTCGGTTCGAAGGCGTGCCAGCCCTCGAGCGCGGGCCCGACCGGCGCCGAGTTGGCGATCACCGCCCAGCCGGGAGCCCACACCCGCAGGCGGAGGGGGGCGCGCAGGTCGGGCTGGTCGAAGCAGGTGAGCACGCGGTGGGCGTCGAAGGGCTCGAGCTGGGAGTGCAGGTAGGTCTCGCCGTCGACGGGGTCGACGAAGCGGTGCAGCCCCGAGCCGGTGCGGCCGTAGGCGCAGCGCGCCACCACCCGCAGCCGGTTGCGCTCGGCGAGCCCCTCGAGCTGGAGGCGCGAGCCGGTGAACGCCTCGGCGGCCACCGGCCGGCCGTTGAGCTCGGCGCTGACGAGCGCGGGCGCCTCGAGGTCGATAAAGGTCGCCACCCCCGGCTGGGAGCAGCTGAACTCGACGGTGGTGTCGCTCTCGAAGGTGTCGCCGTCCTCGAGGCGCAGCGCCACCTCGTACGACACCTCGGAGAGCAGGCGGGCGCGGGTGCGCGCCTCGTCACGGGTCAGCGGTTGATTCGGCATCTGGCGGGGCAGCGTACCGCAGCCCCACCGCGGGCCGCCCCGCGTCGAGCCGCCGCTCGGCGAGCGGCTCCAGCGCGGGCGTCCCCCCGGCGGTGAGCACGGCGCGCTCGACCCGAAGGGTGAGGCGTTCCCCCTCCACCTCGAGGGTGGCCAGCTGGTTGTCGAACCAGGGCCCGCAGTCGAGCCGCCAGCGCACCCCGAGAGGCGCGACGCCCGCCGCCCGCGCCAGCAGCCGCGCCGGTGCCGCGGCGCCGGGGAGGAGCGCGGGCCGCAGCTCGCGACGCAGCCGCGGGAGCAGCGGGTTGCGCAGCGGCGAGCTGACCACCTGGTGCACCGGCGTCGCCGCCTCCGAGCCCGGCCAGCGGGCCCTCGAGACATAGCCGAAGTGGACGTCGCCGCCGAGCAGGAGGAGCGACGAGGGTGCGGCGCCGCGGCGGCCGGCGGCGACCTCGCTGATGCCGTCGACGAGGCCGTGCAGGCTGCGCCCGAAGGCCGCCCAGTGCTCGAGGTCGAGCGCCTGCCGCAGCCGCTCGCCGCCGCGCGCGGCCGCCCGCCCCCAGGCGCCGGCGCAGACGCGCTCGTTCCAGCGCTCGACGTGGTGGAGGGCGGGGGGCAGCAGCACCGGCAGCGAGCTCACCACCAGCAGGTGATCGACGTCACCCCGGACCCGGTCCCGCATCCACGCCTCGGTGGGACCGTCGATCATCGCCCTGCGCTCCGGCTCGAGCACCCGCGCCGCCCGCGAGTCGACGACCACGACGCGGCAGTGGGGGAGCTCGTGGGCGTGGCTCCACCGCCACCGGTGGGGATGGTCCGCGGCCTCGGCGGCGAGGTCGAGCACCGCCGCGGTGGCGTCGTCGCCGGCGTCCAGCGCGGCGGCAAGCCCGGGGTCGTCGCGGGCCTCGGCCGCGCTGAGGTTGCCGAGGTGCTGGTACAGCCAGTAGCTCGCGAAGGCGGAGACGACCCGCTGCCGCCACCAGGGGCGGGCGCGCATCTCCTCCACCCAGGCGAGCGACGTGTTCCAGTCGTCGTGCACCTCGTGGTCGTCGAAGACCATCAGGTTGCCCACCGTGGAGAGCAGCCAGCGGACGGTGGGGTGGCTCCACGACTCCACGTAGAGGCTGCGGTACTCCTCCAGGTCGACCGCCTGGTCCCGCGGCAGCCCGGGCCGCGAACGGCGCCGCACCAGCGCGGCGGTCACCGGGGGCAGCTCGTCGGCGTAGACCTGGTCACCGATGTGGAGGAGCAGGTGCGGCCAGCGCTCGTGGGTCTCGCCCACCATGCGCAGGGCGAGCGCCTCGAGGGCGTCGGGTCCGTGGCCGTCGGGGTGGTCGCGGGGCATCAGCGTGTAGGGCGGGTGGTGGGGATGCCCGACCCGACAGGAGCCCACCATCAGCCGCACCCCCTCGGGGCCCGGGGTGCGCAGCACGCTCGGCGGGAACGGCGACGAGGGCTGCGGCCAGCGCACCGCGCCGTCGAGCCGCACCTGGTACGGGGTGGCCGCCCCGGGGGTCAGGCCCTCGACGATCACCAGCGCGTAGTGACGGCCGCCGACCGCGAGGCTGCGGGCGCGGCAGCCGAGGATCTCCACGCCGCAGGGCGAATCGGTCTCCACCCACACCGTGGCCTCACCGGCGCCGAGGTGCCGGACGACGGGCCCGAGGACCAGCTCCGCCAGCCCCTCAGCTCCTGCTCATCAGCTGCCGCAGCACCAGCGGGAGGACCCCGCCGTTGCGGTGGTAGTCGACGTCGGTCAGGCTGTCGAGCCGCGCCACCGCGGTGAAGGCGATCTCCGACCCGTCCTCGGCGCGCGCGGTCACCGCCACCTCGCCGCCGGGGGTGAGGCCGCCGGCGATGCCGCGCAGGCAGTAGGTCTCGCGGCCGCTGAGCCCCAGCGACGCCGCGCTCTCGCCGGGCTGGAACTGCAGCGGCAGGATGCCCATGCCCACCAGGTTGGCCCGGTGGATGCGCTCGTACGACTCGGCGATCACGGCGCGCACCCCCAGCAGCAGCGGGCCCTTCGCCGCCCAGTCGCGGCTCGAGCCCGAGCCGTACTCGCGGCCGGCGATGAGCAGCAGCGGGATGCCCTCCGCCTGGTAGCGCGTCGCCGCGTCGAAGATGGTGACGACCTCGCCGCTGGGCAGGTGCTCGGTGACGCCGCCCTCGCGGCCCCCGGCGAGCCGGTTGCGCAGCCGGATGTTGGCGAAGGTGCCGCGCACCATCACCTCGTGGTTGCCGCGCCGGGCCCCGTAGGTGTTGAAGTCGCGCAGCTCGACGCCGTGCTCGGTCAGGTACCGGGCCGCCGGGCTGTTCCGCGCGATCACCCCCGCCGGCGAGATGTGGTCGGTGGTGATGGAGTCGCCGAGCAGGGCGAGCACCCGCGCCCCCTCGATGTCGCCGGGGGCCTGTGGCTCGGGCGAGAG
>JAXDLS010000198.1:0-4466 GCA_034666485.1 Chloroflexota bacterium | reverse complement strand
GGACCGGTGAGGACCGTCGAGGTGCAGCGGCGCGCCGAGGTCGCCGGGATCTCGCCGCGGACGCTCGCACGTGCGCGCAGCCGGCTGCGGGTCCGAGCCCGGCGGGTGGGCGGCCTGGCCGGGCGCGGCGCCTGGTACTGCCAGCTTCCGCAGGGGGACGGCTGACCCCGGCGGCCTCCGGGCGGCTCAGCCCTCGGGTGGCACCTCCTCCATCAGGAGGATCGCCCCCTGCCGCGCCGCGCCGGCACCGATGAGCGTAGTGCACGTCACCCGGACCCTGATGTGCCGCCCCCGGCGGTTCACGCACTCGAGGACCACGTCTCCGTACCCCTCCGAGCCGGCGATGCAGCCGCGGATGGCACCGGACAGCTCGTCGACCGGCAGCCCGATGTCGAGGCCGAGGAACGGCTCGCCCACCGCCTCGCGAGCGCGCAGCCCCCAGAGGTCCTCGCTCCTGCCGTTCCAGATCCGCACCCGCGTCTCGGCGTCGACCACGACCACGCCGACGTGCACGCTGGCCAGCACCGAGTCCATGAACAGGTTCATGGTGTCGAGCTCTTCGGTGCGGTCGCGGAGCTCGGTGTTGATCGCCTGGAGCTCGTTGTTGGTGGACTGGAGCTCCTCGTTCATGGTCTCCAGCTCCTCGTTCGCGGACTGGAGCTCCTCGTTGGTGGTCTCCAGCTCCTCGACCGTCGACTGCAGCTCCTCGTTGGTGGTCTCCAGCTCCTCGTTGCTCGACTGCAGCTCCTCGTAGGCGGTCTCGAGCTCCTGCTTGGCGTGGGTCACCTGGTTCTGCAGCTGGTGGTGCGGGGTCACGTCGGTGAAGGCGACGCTGGTGCCGAGGATGGCGCCGCCGTCGTCCACGAGCCCGGTCACGTGCACGTCGAGGTACTGCACCGCGCCGCCGGAGAGCAGCCGCTCGACGCTGCGCAGCAGGATCGGCTGACGCTCGCGGTGCGCGTTCTCGATCTGCGAGCGCAGCTCCACGGGGCGGTAGGAGACCTCCAGGTCCTGCAGGCGGCGGCCGACGTCCTTGGCGGTGACGCCGAACATGATTCGCGCCGGCTCGTTGGCCTGCACCACGGTGCCGTCGACGTCCACGATCAGCTGTGCGACCGGGGCCGCGTCGGCGGCCGACTCGCGGAGGTGGGCGAGGTGGTCGAGGTGATCGGCGGCCTCGCGGCTGCCCGCCTGGGCGAGGAGCAGCAGCCGCTCGCGCGCGCTGACCTTGGGAATCTTGACGAAGATGCGGTGCTTCAGCTCGACCGGGGCGAACAGGCCCGAGTGGGCGAGCAGCGTCTCGGCCTTGCCCAGGAAGAGGAAGCCGTTGTCGTCGTTGAGCGCGTAGTGGAGGCGGGCGAGGATGCGTGCCTGGCTCTCCACCGTGAAGTACATCAGCGTGTTGCGCGACACCAGGAGGTCGAGCCGCGAGATCGGCGCGTCCTGCACCAGGTCGTGGCGGCCGAAGATCACCGATCGGCGCAGGTCGTTGCGGAAGAGCCACTGCCCGCTGCGCTCCTCGAAGTAGCGGGCCTGCAGATTCTCCGGGACGGCGCCGATCTCCTTGGCGGTGTAGGTGCCGTGCCGCGCACGCTCCAGCGCGTCGTCGTCGAGGTCGGTCGCGTAGATCTTCGCCCGCTCGCGGAACCCGTCGACGCCGAGGGCCTCGCAGAGGATGATCGCCAGCGTGTACGCCTCCTCTCCGGAGGCGCATCCCGCCGACCACACCCGGATGGGCTCGCCGTCGCGCTTGGCCGCGAGGATGCGGGGGATCACCTCCCTCTCCACGTGCTCCCACGCCGGCGGGTCGCGGAAGAAGGTGGTGACGTTGATGAGGATGGTGTTGAAGAGCGGCCCGAACTCCTCGGGATGCACCTCCAGGTAGTCGGCGTAGTCGACGAAGGCGTCGAGGCCGAGGAGGTCCATGCGCCGGCGCACCCGCCGCACCAGCGTCGAGCGCTTGTATCCCGAGAAGTCGAAGTGGTGGGTCTGGTAGAGGACCGTCAGCAGTTCCTCGAACGCCGGGTCGAGGGCGGTCACGCTCATCCGACCGCACCCGGCATGACCAGGCCGACCAGCATCGAGGCGATGTCGCCGAGGGGCAGGACGAAGTCGGACTGGCCGGTCCTGATCGCCGCCTGCGGCATCCCCCGGAACTCGGAGCTCTGCTCGTCCTGCACGATCACCGTGCCGCCCGCCCGCTTGATGGCGCACACCCCCGTCGCCCCGTCCTGCCCGCAGCCGGTGAGCACCACCGCGATGGCGCGGTCCTGATAGCTCCTCGCCACCGACTCGAACAGCAGGTCGGCGGAGGGACGCACGAAGTGCACCAGCTCGGAGTCGGAGAGGGACAGGATTCCGTCGGGGCCGACCAGCAGGTGACGGTTGGGCGGGGCGATGTACACGGTGCCGCCCTGCACCCGCTGTCCCTGCTCGCCCTGGACCACCGGCAGCATGGCGTGACGTCGGAGGATCTCGGCCATCAGGCTGCGGTGCCGCCGATCGAGGTGCTGGACCACCACCACGGCGGCGGGGAAGTCGCCGGGCAGCGCGGGCAGCATGGTGTCGAGCGCGACGACCCCCCCGGCGGACGAGGCGACCGCGACGATGTCGAAGGGGCTGTCGCCGTGGCCGGCACGTCGCCCCGTGGGCTCGGTGGTCATGGTGCTGGACATCCGCTGCGGACGGCTCGGATCGGCGCGGCAGCCCATCGTCACCACCGGCCGACGCGCCGATCGTAGCGCGCCCTGTGGGGGAAGGAAAGGCCGGTGTGGCACCTAAGGGAGCCAGGCTGGCGCCCTTGTGCACCGGCGTGTTCCGTGTATGTCCACATCATCTGTTCTGCAATCGCAGATGATGGAAAATGGCCACTCGCCATGAGCGACGGCACCACCCCGCCCTGAGCGCACCGGACGGGGACCCGCGCGCTGTAGGATCCGCGCATGCGATCGTTCCTCGTCGGAGCCCTCGGCGCGACGGCCCTCGTCGGCCTCGCCGGCTGCGGCGGCGCCTCCCAGCAGACGATCACCGCCCAGATCAACAGCGGCGGGTCGCACGCCTCGATCGTGGTCTCCAGCGACCCTGACGCCATCGCCAAGCTGAAGCAGGACAAGAGCATCGGCAACGGCGTGACCGTCTCCAACGACGACAAGCACTCCGGCGCGCTGGTCTGCGCGGTGGATGTCAACTCGGCCGCCCACAAGTACCACATCGCCGTATACGGCGACTATCCCAAGGACCACTGCACCGCCGGCGACTTCAGCAGCGGTCTTCCGTAGTCCCACCGGTCGGGCGCCGGTGACGTAGCCACCGGAGGCGCTCGCCGTCGCGGACGCGGAGGTCGCCCAATCTCCCGTCACCGGCTGTGACATTCCATGACAGCTGCGCTGGGGTGGATTGTCAGCGCCGCACCGGTGGGGGAGGCGGCTGTCGATACAATGGGCCACGTCCGCGAGAGCACCCGTCCCATGGAGGCACCGCCCGTGCCCGAGCTCGACCCCGTCGACCAGGAGCTCCTCAACGTCGTCCAGGCCGGCTTCCCGATCACCCACGCCCCCTTCGCCGAGGTGGCGGCACGGCTGGAGACCACCGAGGAGCAGGTCATCTCCCGCACCGTACGGCTGCGGGAGGCGCGGGTCATCCGGCAGCTCTCGGCCATCTTCGACACGCGGAGCCTCGGCTACCAGTCGACGCTGGTGGCGATGCGCTTCCAGCCCGACCGGCTCGAGCAGGGCGCGGCGGTCATCAACGAGCACCCGGGCGTCTCCCACAACTACCGGCGCAACCACGACTTCAACCTCTGGTTCACCCTGGCCACGCCCCCGGGCTCGGACATCGACCGCACCCTCGACCGCCTGCACGAGCTCAGCGGCGCCGCGGTCACCCGCAAGCTCCAGACCCTCAAGCTCTTCAAGATCGGGGTGAAGCTCGACATGACGGGGACCAAGGACGTCACCCGCCAGGAGGACCCCGACTACACCGGCATCCAGCGCGACTTCGCGCTGCGCTCGCCGCTCAGCGACCGCGACATCCGGGTGATCCGGGCGGTGCAGGACGACCTGCCCCTGGTGCCCCATCCCTACGCCGAGGCGGCCCGCTCGCAGGGGATGGACGAGGACGAGCTCTTCGCGGGAATGGAGGACCTGCGCGGGCGCGGCCACCTCCGCCGGGTCGCCGCGATCCTGCATCACCGCCGCGCCGGCTACGCCGCCAACGCGATGGCGGTGTGGGCGGTCCCCGAGGAGCGGGCGGAGGAGCTGGGGCGCCGGATGGCGGAGTTCGCCGCGGTGTCGCACTGCTACCAGCGCCCGGTCTACGAGGACTGGCGCTTCAACCTGTTCTCGATGATCCACGGCCGCAAGCTGGTCGACTGCGAGACGATCGTCGGCGCCATCCGCGAGGCGATCGGCATCGACGACTACGCGGTGCTGTACTCGACCAAGGAGTACAAGAAGACCCGGGTCCGC
>JAXDLS010000197.1:0-3387 GCA_034666485.1 Chloroflexota bacterium | reverse complement strand
GCGCCGGCGCGCAGGCCGCGGAGCGGCGGCAGCGCGACGACCTCGACCGGGGTCTGGAGCAGCCCCTCCACGGAGGCGACGTCGGGGGCGCGGCGGATGGCGCGGAGCGCTGCCTCGTCGAGGTCGCGGGGCCGCCCGGTGCGCAGCTGGTCGGTGTCCGGCGCCGAGGGGTCGGGCTCGGCGGCGACGACCCTGATCGCCGACGCGGGGCCGCCCCTGCCGAGCTCGTTGATGATCCGGCTGTCGGCGGTGCCGGCGATGGCGGTGAGCGCCACCAGCAGGCCGGTGCCGAGGGCGACCGCGGCGACGGTGAGGGCGCTGCGCAGCGGCCGCCGCACCAGGCTCCGCAGGGCGAGCACGAGCGCGTCCCGGTGGCTCATGACACCAGCCCGGCGGCGAGCCGCGCCCTCCGCGGGGCGCGGGCGGCCACCGACGGGTTGTGGGTGACCACCACCAGGGTGCAGCCGCTCTCCGCCCGCAGGCGGTCGAGCAGCTCCAGCACCCTTGCCGAGGCGTCCTCGTCGAGGTTGCCGGTGGGCTCGTCGGCGAGCAGCAGCCGGGGCCGGTGGGCGTGCGCCCGGGCGATGGCCACCCGCTGCTGCTCGCCGCCGCTGAGCTGGGCCGGACGGTGGTGGGCACGCTCGCCGAGACCGACCTCGTCGAGCAGCGTCTCCGCCCGGGCGGTGCGCGCCCGGCGCGGCACCCCGGACAGGGAGAGGGCGAGCTCGAGGTTCTCGCGGGCGGTGAGCACCTGGACCAGCCCGAAGTGCTGGAACACGAAGCCGACGGTGCGCCGGCGGTAGCCGCTCAGGGCGTCGCCGCGCAGCCGGGACAGCTCCTGCCCGTCGACCCGCAGCTCCCCGCGCTGGGGCCGCTCGAGGCCCCCGACGAGCGAGAGCAGGGTGCTCTTCCCCGCCCCGGACGGCCCGGTGAGGGCGATGTGATCGCCGGCCTCGATGTCGAGGTCGACGCCGCGGAGCACCGGGAGGCGGCAGGCGCCCCGTCCGTACTCGTGCTCGAGCCCGCGGATGCGGACGGTGGCGCCGCCTGGCGGATCCGGACCGGTCAACCGGGGCCAGCCAGGCCCGGCGCCGGGCACGTCGCAGGGCAACGCTCCATGCGAAAACTCTAGGCGATTCCCGGCGAACCGCCCATGTGCAAATCGCCCTGGTTCCCGGATTGGCGGCGGTCGACGAGCAGCGCCTGGAGGGCGTGGCCGATCGAGCCGAGGGTGTCGCTGAGCACGCTGTGGGCGACCCCCACCCCGGCCGGGCTGAGCTCGCTGCGGGCGTCCAGGCAGATCCACTCCCCGGCCGGCGGGCGGTGGGTGTACACGGTCAGCTCCGGGTTGATGAAGAGCGAGCTCTCCCAGCTCAGCATCGAGCTGATCCCGTTGCCGAAGTCGGCGGCGGCGGCGACGCGCATCAGCGGCGAGGGCTCCTCTCCCTCCACCACCGGGCGGAGCAGCCGCACCCACACCGTGGCCGGACCGTCGGGACGCATCGAGCCGCGCACGAAGCGCAGCTCCACCCCGGTCTCGATGAAGGCGGGCCCCCGGGGCTCGTGGTCGGGCGCACGGCCCTGCTCCGGCCCCGGTGGCGGCGGCGTGGTGCCGTCGCCGCCGGGCAGCTCCAGGGCGGAGGCGATGCGCATCCGGAGGCCGGTGCCGCGGCAGACCTCGACCCCGTCGCAGTGCAGCGCCGCCTCGACCAGCTGCACCCGCCGGCCGTCGCGCACCACCGCGGCGCTGACCCGCAGCGGCCGGAGCGGCACCGGCCGCAGCAGCCGAAGCTCGAAGCGGACCAGCTGCATCGGGACCATCGAGGGCGCGGCCTCGACCGCCCGGACCAGCAGCGCCGCCGGCGGGCCGCCGTGCTGGGCTTCGGGGTCCCAGGGGCCGCGGGTGTGCTCGGAGGGCAGCAGCAGGCCGCCCTCCGGCGTGTAGAGCGCGGGGCTCAGCAGGTGGAGCCACCCCCGTAGAAGGGGACCGGCCCGGCCGGCTGGCCGGCCCCGCCGTCCAGCGAGGCGGTCGCCGTCGACGGATGCTGGCTGCCGGACGCCGCCGGGTCGGACGAGAAGGTGAGGGTGCCGGCGATGGTCGCGGTGTGGGCACCCGCCTGCCCCGGCGGCACCGTGGTGGTCTCGGCCACCGAGAACGGCATCGGCATGCAGCTGCCGGTCTTGGTGACCACGCTGCCGCCGAGGTGCCAGGCGATGACGCCGCCGGTGCCCCCGGGGTCGATCCAGTCGAAGGTCACGTCGAAGGGGCAGACGAACTGGCCGCCGCCGGGGGTGCAGTGCTGGAAGGAGAGCCCGCTCACCCCGCTGGCCACCAGTGGCGGTGCGATGGTGGCGGAGGCGGTCGGCGAGGGGAACGGTGTCGCCGTCGGCGTGGGACGGGGGGTGAAGGTGGGGACGAGGGCGGGCAGCGTCGGCGCGGGGGTGGGCTGCGGGGTCGGCGAGGGGGTGGCTCCGGGGATGACCAGCGGCGCCAGATCCGAGCTGGACGCCCCGCCGATCCCGGTGGTCGGCCCGGTCGGCGCCGAGACGTCGCGGTGGCGCAGCGCCATGGTGCCGATGAATCCGAGCAGCATCGCGGCCGCGACGACAGCCGCCACCACCCGGCGCCGGTCTCGACCCTCCACTCCCGCGCCCTCGGCCGCGGGGGCCGCGCCCAGAAGGCGGGCCGGGGGGAACAGGAACTCCAGGGGGCGCACCGCGGCGGCGAGCTGCTCGCGGCCGCGCCGCTCCCAGCCCGCGCCGAGGGCACCTCCGGCGACCTCGGCGAGCTCGAGGAGCAGCAGCCGGGCCTCGGCGCAGCGCTGGTGCGGGTCCCGGTCCAGGCCGTGGCGGACCAGCCCGCGGAGCGCCTCGGGCACGCGCTCCACCGGGATGGCGGCGCGGAGGTGGCGGTCGCGGAGCTCGCCGATGTCGTCGCCACCGCCGTGGGGCGGGCCGCCGCCGAGGCACTCCACGAGCAGGGCGGTGGCCGCGTACACGTCGGAGGCGGGGGTGGCAGGGCCCCCCTGCCACACCTCGGGGGCGAGGTAGGGAGCGGTCGCCACGGTGGTGAGGCCCACCTCGAGCAGCTGCGCCTCGCCCCGGCGGGTGAGCAGCACCGTCTCCGGGCGCTGGTCACCGCGGGGCAGGCCGGCGTCGTTGGCGGCGGCGGCGGCGGCCAGCGAGTCGCGGAGCACCACCAGCGCCGCCTCGACCGGGAGCAGCCCGGCGCTGTCGAGCAGCGCCCGCAGCGGCACCCCGTCGACCAGCTCGCTGACGATCAGGACGCCCTCCTCGGTCTCCACCCAGTCGATCAGGGCGGCGAGGTTGCGGTTGCGCAGGCTGCGCAGCGGGCCGAGGCGCCCGGTCAGCGACGGATCGATGGGG
>JAXDLS010000196.1:0-4521 GCA_034666485.1 Chloroflexota bacterium | reverse complement strand
AAGAGTCTGATACTCGTGCTCAAGGCAACAGGTGAGGGTGCCCCAGGTCCCCGCATCCGACTTGCGACCGGGCTTACGGCACCAAAGACATCCCGATGTCGCCGGACGGCTGGGTGCATTTTCATCGCTTGATGGGTGGCCCCGCCAGGGGCCATCGCCGACTTGCGACTGAGCGGGGGGGACGCAGTCCCCCCCGAGTCAAAACCGGCGGCAGAGCGGCCCCACGCGAATCTCAACCGGCGGCAGAACTGCCGGGCATCTCCACCGGCGCAGATCCCCCCGAGCGCCCTCGACCGGCGGCAGAACCACCGCGCCTCTCGACCGGCGGCAGAGCGGCTCGCCGCGAATCTCCACCGGCGGCAGAGATGAGCGCTGAGGTCCATGCCCCCGCAGCAGCGAGATGTTGGGGCCGTTGTTGGCCGCATCACCGTGCGCCGAGTCGCCGCCGAGGCACCGTGGCGGGTGGACACTGGATAAAGGAGGCTCGGGAGCCGTAGCATCGCATCACCCTCCCGACCGTCCAGCACACGTCGCCGCAGGAGCCGCACCATGGCACTCGTCAGCGTCACCCAGGCCGCAGCCATCCTCGGGGTCAGCGATGACGCCGTTCGCAGCCGGGTCGCGCGGGGTGAGCTGCTCTCGGCACGCGACGAGCTGGGCGGCCTGCTCGTCCAGCTGCCCGACGACTACGCCGACGCCCGGCCGGTCACCCAGTCGCCGCGCGCCCAGGTGGAGCAGCCCTCCTTCGTGATCGAGACCGTCCACCTGCGCAACATGCTCGAGGAGCGCCAGGCGCGGGTGGCCGACCTCGAGGCCGCGCTGGCGTCGCTCAGCGCCGAGCTCGCCCACCACCGCGAGTGGGGCGGCCAGTCATCCGAGCGCGAGCGGGAGCTGATCCGCGCGGTGCAGCAGGGCCAGGCGCTGCACGCCCAGGCGCTGGGGCTGCCGGTGCGGACCGTCGAGGGCCGCCTCGCCATGGCGGCCCCCACCTCCTCGCCGGCGGCCGGGGAGGCGGGGCGGGTCGCGCCCGCGCCCGCGGCGCCGCCATGGTGGCGCAGGCGGCGCGGCCGGCAGATCCGCTCGGTCAGAGCCTGAGGCAGATCACCAGCAGGCACACGGGCGGCCGGGGTGCCGGAGTCGGCGACGGCACCGGGGACGCGGTCGCGGGAGCGGGCGTCCGAGGGGCGGCGGTCGGGGTGGCGGTGGGCGTCGACAGCGGAACGGCGGCCAGGGCAGGCAGGGACGGCACCGACACGTGGCCCAGGCCGACGGGGCTCGCGGAGGGTGGGCTCGTCGGAGTCGCGAGCACCGGCCAGGGGGTCGCACCCACGGAGATGTGAGCGCCGGCCGCCGGCTGCGGTGTCGCGGTGGCGACGCCGTGGACCACCAGCGCGTCGGCGGACTGGCCGGGCGGGGCCACCGAGCCCGGGTCACCGGCCGCGGCGGCGGCGTCACCGCTCACGGGCGACGCCGGCGACGCCGGCGCGGTGGCGAGGGTGGCATCCCCGGTGCCGCTCGCCGACTGGAGCAGGGTCGAGGGCTGCGGGTCGCCGGCACCGACGCCGTGGTCGCTGGAGGCGGCCAGTGCCACCATGGCGCTGGTGGCGCCGGCGACGACACCGGCGGCCACCATCGCGATCAACTTCCGTCCCATCACCCCGGTGCTCCTGGCTCCGCCTCGCGACACTGCCGGGGTGGGCGGCGCACCGCCCCGACCCGCCGAACCCTACCCCCGCCGCCCGGCGCCGGCGCAGAGGCAGCCGGGTCGTCACCGGAGCGCCAGATTCGCCACTGCGATGGCGGTCGGCGTCACCGGCCGCCCTGCTGGTCCCGGCGCCGGGCGGTGCGCCCGGAGAGGTACTGGCGCGGCCACGGGTGGGCGTCGTGGCCGAGGTCGATGGCGGCGTTGAGCGTCCAGTAGGGGTCGACGAGGTGGGGGCGCGCCAGCGCCACCAGGTCGGCGCGGCCCGCGAGCAGGATGGTGTTGGCGTCGTCGACGCTGGCGATGCCGCCCACCGCCATGGTGGGAATGCCCACCTCGTGACGGATGCGGTCGCTGAACGGCGTCTGCCAGAGCCGGCCGTGGCGGGGGCGCTCACGGGGGTCGACCTGGCCGGTGGAGACGTCGACGAGGTCGACGCCGCGGTCGCGGAGCGCGGCGGCCAGCTCGACGGCGTCGTCGCCGTCGAAGCCCCCGTCGACCCAGTCGGTCGCGGAGATGCGCACCGACAGCGGCCTCTCGGCGGGCCACACCGCCCGCACCGCCTCGACCACCTCGAGGGGGAAGCGGCGGCGCCCCGCCGGCGAGCCGCCGTAGCCGTCCCGGCGCCGGTTGGTGACCGGGGAGAGGAAGCTGGAGAGGAGGTAGCCGTGGGCGCAGTGGAGCTCGAGCAGGTCGAAGCCCGCCGCCTCTCCGCGGCGCGCCGCCGCGACGAAGTGGGCGACCACCTCGTCCATGTCGGCACGGGTCATCTCCCGCGGCCGCGGGCTGTGGGGCAGGTAGGGCAGCGGCGAGGGCGCGATCGGCTCCCAGCCGCCCTGCTCGAGGGGCTCGTCCTGGCCCTCCCACGCCACCCGGGTCGAGCCCTTGCGCCCGGAGTGCCCGAGCTGGAGGCCCACGCGGGCGCGGCTGTGGGTGTGGACGAAGTCGACGATGCCCGCCCACGCCCGCGCCTGGGCGTCGGTCCACATGCCGGTGCAGCCCGGGGTGATCCGCCCCTCGGGCGACACGCAGGTCATCTCCGTCATCACCAGCGCGGCGCCCCCGACGGCGCGGCTGCCCAGGTGGACGAGGTGCCAGTCGCCGGGCAGCCCGTCGACGGCGCAGTACTGGGCCATCGGCGACACGACGACGCGGTTCTCCAGCCGCATCCCGCGGAGCTCGAGGGGATAGAAGAGCGGCGGGGTGGCGGGGCCGGCGGGTCGCAGGTGCTCGGGGGTGCCGCGCCACAGCCAGTCCGTGGTGCCGCGCACGAAGCCGGCGTCGCGCAGCCGCAGGTTGTCGTGGGTGACCCGCTGCGAGCGGGTCATCATCTGGAAGGCGAAGGGCTCGGGGTCGAGGCCGGCGTAGCGGGCGATGCCCTCGAACCACTCCCGGCTGGTGTGCGCCGCACGCTGGGTGCTGGCCACCGCGGGCCGCCGCTCGGCCTCGTAGGCCTCGAGCGCGGCCTCGAGCTCGGGGTGGGCGGCGAGCGCCCCGGCCAGGGAGATGGCGTCCTCCATCGCCAGCTTGGTGCCGGAGCCGATCGAGAAGTGCGCGGTGTGGGCGGCGTCGCCGAGCAGCACCACGTTGCCGTCGTGCCAGCGCCGGTTGCTCACGGTGACGAACTCGAGCCAGCGCGAGCCGTTGCCCAGCACCGGGTGGCCGGCGAGCTGCTCGGCGAACACCGACTCGGCGAAGCGCAGGGCGCGCGGGTCGCTCTCGCCGGGGCGGAGCCCGCCGCCGTCGTGCATCGCCAGGCCGGCCCGCTCCCAGGTGGCACGGTCGGTCTCCACGATGAACGACGACATTCCCTCGGCGTAGGGATAGGCGTGCGCCTGCACCATCCCCCACTCGGTCTCGGCGACGACGAAGGTGAAGCGCTGGAGCGGCAGCGGCGTCCCCAGCCAGATGTACTTCGACAGCCCGGTCTCGACCGAGGGGCCGAGGGCCGAGGCGCGCCGCCGGCGCACCGTGCTGCCGGCGCCGTCGGCCCCGACCACCAGGTCGTGGACGGCGCAGAGCGCGTCGAGGTCGCCCACCTCGCTGCGGTGGCGCACGTCGACGCCGAGCTCGGCCGCCCGCGCGGCGAGGATGCCGAGCAGCCGCCGCCGGGCGATGGCGGCGAAGCCGTGGCCGCCGGAGCGCACCACCCGCCCGCGGCGCACGATGTCGATGTCCGGCCAGGAGCGGAACTCCGCCTCGATCCTGCCAAGGCTGACCGGATCGGCGGAGCGGACGTTGGCCAGGGTCTCGTCGGAGAAGACGACGCCGAAGCCGAAGGCGTCGTCGGGTCCGTTGCGCTCCAGCACCGTGACCCGGTGGCGCGGCTCGCTCCGCCGCGCCAGGATGGCCAGCAGCAGGCCGCCCGGGCCCCCGCCGACGACGGCGATGTCCATCAGCCCGCGGGGTCGGGGATCACCGCGGTGGTCACCACCTCGACCTTCGCGGCGGGATCCACCAGCTCGGTGACGCCGAGCAGGGCCATCGCCGGGAAGTGGCGGCCGAAGTGACGCCGGTACACCAGGCCGAGCGCCGGGCGGGAGCGGCGGTACTCGTCCATGGCGGTGGTGAGGAGCAGCATGGAGACGGCGTGCTCGGGCCCGGCCCCCGCGGCACGCAGCGCGGTGACCACGTTCCCCAGGGCGACGTCGAGCTGATCGACCAGGCTCTCCCCCACCACCGAGCCGTCCGGGTCCGCGCCGATCTGTCCCGCGATCCAGACGGTCCGGCCCCGGGTGGCGGCCACGGCATGGGAGAAGCCGACCGCGGGCGGCATCCCCGCAGGCTCGACCAGCCGGTGCGGCGTCATGCCGCCCCTG
>JAXDLS010000195.1:0-5523 GCA_034666485.1 Chloroflexota bacterium | reverse complement strand
GAGCACGGCGGTGGGCGGGCGCAGCACCAGCCACCCGGGCTCCGCCTCCAGGGCACGGTCGCTGATGACGATGGCGGCCCGGGGCGCGGCGGCGCGGAGGGCGTCGAGGTCGGGGTGGCGGTGCAGGCAGGCGGGCCAGGCGCCGGACGCCTCCCAGGGCTCGCCGCACTCCTGGACCAGGCCGACCGGGTCGCCGTCGAGCAGGGCCGCGGTGACCGCGGCGAGCCCGCGCCGGTCCTCCGGGCGCCAGCCGCGGGCGGCGGCGACCTCGTCGGGGGCGGGCCAGGGGCGGCCGTCGCTCGCGGTGGTCACCACCGCCTCGGCGCCGAGGGCGGCGGCCACCTGCCGGGCGAGCCGGTTGCCGCCCCGGGCGTGGGCGCCGGCGAGCGGCACCGCCCAGCGGCCGCCGTCGTCGACCGCCACCACCGCGGGGTCGCGCAGCTTGTCGGCGAGGTGGGGCGCGATCAGCCGGACCGCCGCCCCGGTGGCCATGACCAGCACCACCGCCCGGTGGGTCGCCACCAGCCGGGCGACCACGCCGCGGGCGCCGCCGCTCTCCGCCCGCGCCCCGGGCACCGCCCCGGCCAGCCGTGCCGGCAGGTGCAGGCGGGCGCCGGGGAGGGCGGTCGCGGCGCGCGCCCCGACGGCGGCGCCGGCCGCGGTCAGGGCGTAGACCGCGACCTCGCCGGCGGTGCCGTCGCCGTCCCCGGGCGAGCCCGACGGGCGGAAGACGTGGGCGTGGTCGGGGCTGTAGAGGGACGAGCGCAGCCGGGCCGAGGCGGGCTGGAAGGCCGGACCCACCAGCACCAGCGCCTGGCGGCGGATGCCGAGCTCGCGCAGCCGGGCGGCGAGGTCGCCCACCGTCCCCCAGCTCACCCGCTCGTCGGGCCAGGAGACCCGCTCGGCGATCACCGCGGGGGTGGGGTCGCCGACCCCGCCGTCGCGGAGCGCGGAGACCAGCTCGGCGGCGTAGGCGGCGCTGAGCAGGACGCAGAGCGAGACCCCCGGCCGGGCGAGGGCGCGGAGGTCCTGGCCGGGGGGCATGGGGGTGCGCCCGCCGACCCTGCAGATCACCACCGCCTGGGCCACTCCGGGCACGGTGAGCTCGCAGCCGAGGGCCGCCGCCGCCGCCATCGGGGAGGGCACCCCGGGGATCACCTCCCAGGGCACCCCGGCCTCGTCGAGGCGGGCGAGCTGCTCGGCGATGGCGCCGTAGATGCCGGGGTCGCCGCTGTGCACCCGGGCCACCACCTCGCCTCGCCGTGCCGCCGCCACCAGCAGCTCGACGATCGGCTCCAGGGTCATCCCGCTGGTGCCCCGCACCACCGCGTCGGGACGCACCGCCTCCAGCAGCCGCGGGTCGACGAGGGAGTCGGCGTAGACCACCGTGCCCGCCGCCTCGAGGGCGCGGCGGGCGCGCACGGTCAGCAGCTCGGGGTCGCCGGGACCGGCACCGACCACGTAGACGGTCCCGCCCCGGAGAGCGCGGCTCATCCGGCCCGCCCGGCGCGGGGACGGCGGAGGATCACCAGCGCCATGTAGTCGGCCCCGGCCGCCTCGAGGCTGTCGGCGTGGGCCTCACCGTCGAGCCCAACCCGGCGCGCGTAGCGCACCGACCAGCCGCGGGCCGGCCCCTCGAGCAGCGCACGCAGCCGCCCGATCGCGTTCCCCGCCTTGAGCAGCACCACGGTGTCGGACGCCGCCACCGCCGCCTCGAGCTCGCCGTCGCGCAGCCGCGAGGCGGGGAGCACGGCGATGCGCTCGCCGCCGACCGCCAGCGGGCGCGCCTCGACGGCGGCGGCGGCGCACATCGCCGGTACCCCGGGAACCACCGCGAGCGCGGTGGCCGGGCGCGCCTCCAGCACCGCCGCGGCGGCGTGGGCGAAGGTGCTGTAGAGGGAGGGATCGCCGTCGGTCACCATGCCGACGCTGCGGCCCTCGTCGAGGGCGGCGACCAGCGGCGCCACCCGCCCCCGCCAGCCACGCTCCACCGCCTCCGAGTCCGCCGGCATGTCGCTGACCAGCTCGAGCAGGAGCCCCGGCCCGGTGTGGCCGTCGAGCGCCTGGGCCGCCACCCCCCGGCCCCGGCTGCTCCGGGGCACGGCCACGAGGTCGAGGCGCCGGAGCAGCGCCGCCGCCCGCAGGGTGAGCAGCCCGGGGTCGCCGGGGCCGGCGCCGATCCCGTAGAGGGTGCCGGGGCGGGGATGGTCGCCGAGCAGGCGGGCGGCGAGGCTGTCGAGCGAGCTCACCCCGGGGTCCCCGTGGAGTCGCGGTCGCCGGGTGCGGACGCCCCGGGGTGGGAGGGGCGGGTCGCGCTCACCACGAGGACGGGGTCCTCGGCGCGCAGCCGCAGCCCCCGGCCGGCGGGGACGCCGCGGGCGACCGACAGCTGGCAGACCTCCGGCGACCAGTCGCCCAGCGCGGCGCGGGCGATCAGCACGGCGTCGAGGGTGGCGAAGGAGCCGACCAGCCGGCCCTCGGGGCGCAGCCGGGCGCGGACGCGGCCGAGGATCTCGCCGAGGTGCCCGCCGTGACCGCCCACCACGACCCGGTCGGGTGCGGGGAGGCCGTCGAGCGCCTCGGGCGCGGCGCCCTCCACCACCTCCACCCGTCCGGGGGCGAGGGCGGCGGCGTTGGCGCGGAGGTGGGCGAGCTGGTCGGGGTCGCGCTCGACCGCCCAGAGCCGTGCCGCCGGGGCCAGGCCGAGCGCCTCGATGCCGATCGAGCCCGAGCCGGCGCCCACGTCCCAGATCACCGACGCGCCTGACGGCTGCAGGCGGGCGAGCACCACCGCGCGCACCTCGCCGCGGGTGATCATCCCGCCGCTGTGGGAGAACCGCCCCTCGGGGCGGCCGAACTCGCCGGTGACCGCCGCCGCCACGGGGACCTCGCCACGGTCGAGCACCAGCACGCTGTGGCCGTTCCACGAGCCCGCCGCCACCGCCGACAGGGTGGTGTCGACGACCCGCTCCACGGGCCCCCCGAGGCGCTCGCCCACCACCGCCCGGCAGTCCTCCATGCCCGCCTCGAGGAGCGCCCCGGCGAGCCGCTCGGGAGGGTTGCGGTCGTCGCAGAGGATGGCCGCGGTGGCGCCGGCGAGGGCGGCGGCGAGGGCGGGGGCGGGGTCTCGACCGTGGGCGCTCAGCAGGCGGCAGCCGTGCCAGGGGAGCCGGGCCCGGGCGAACACCTCCTGCACCGCCGACACCGCGGGGATGATCGTCACCTCCTCATGGCCCAGCTCGCGCACCAGGGTGGCGCCGATGCCGAAGAGCAGCGGGTCGCCGGTGGCGAGCACCACCGCCAGCTCCTCGGGCCGGCGCCGGCGCAGCCGCTCGACACAGGCGGCGACGTCGCCGATCTCCACCCGCTCCTCGCCGTGGGAGGGGACCTCGTCGAGATGGCGGCGGCCCCCGCACAGCAGGGTGGCGGCGGCCACCAGCTCGCGGCCGCGCTCGTCGAGGGCGACGATCCCGGCGACGGGCACGCCGACCACGATCACCGGCTGACCGCTCATGACCTCCCCTTCACGTTCACGGCGCTCAGCCCGGCCTCGCCGGAGCCGAGCAGCTCGCCGCTGTCGGGGTCGAAGCACCAGGCCTCCACCGCCACCGCCCCGCCGGTGCGCTCGTGGCAGCGCCGCGCGGCGGTGGCGCAGAGCTCGTCGAAGAAGCCGCGCACCCCCGCCTCCAGCACCATCTCCTGGGCGTGGCGGGCGGTGTTGGCGCCGCGCACCCGCGCCGCCAGGGACTCGCCGGCACCGGCGCGCACCGCCAGCTCGGCGAGCAGCCGCGGGTCGACGCCGCCGCCGGCGACGTGCAGCTGGAACTGCCCCTGGGCGAGCTTGGCCAGCTTTCCGACCATCCCCGCCAGGGTGACGCGTGGGACCCTGAGCTCGCAGGCACGGTCGAGGGCGTGGCCGGCGAACTCACCCATCTCGACGAACGCGATCTCGGGCAGGGCAGGGAGCCGGCCCCTCGCGTACCGCTCGCTGCGGCCGCCGGTGCTGAGCACCAGGTGGTCGGCGCCGTTGGCCACCGCCACCCCCACCGCCTGGACCACGCTGGCCCGCCAGGAGGCGGTCGACCAGGCGTGGACCACCCCGGTGGTGCCGAGGATGGAGATGCCGCCGAGCACCCCGAGGCGCGGGTTCATCGTCCGCCGCGCCATCACCTCGCCGCCGGGGACGGCGATGGTCACCTCCAGCCCCCGACCGCCGGCGGCGGCCGCGGCCACCGCCTCCGCCGCGGCCTCGCCGATCATCCGCCGGGGCACCGCGTTGATCGCCGGGCCGCCCACCTCGAGTCCCAGCCCGGGCAGGGTCACGGTGCCCACCCCCTCGCCGCCGCGCAGCGCCAGCCCGGGCTCGGCCGTCCAGGCCACGGTGGCGGTGACCCGGGCGCCGTGGGTGACGTCGGGGTCGTCGCCGGCGTCCTTCACCACCACCGCCGAGGCCCAGCCCTCGCCGCTGCCCTGGCCCTCGACCGGGAAGCGCTGCTCGAAGCCGGCGGGCAGCGCGACCGTCACCTCGGCCACCGGCGCCCCGCCGGTGAGGTGGAGGCAGGCGGCCCGGGTGGCGGCGGCGGCGCAGGCCCCGGTGGTGAAGCCGCTGCGCAGGCCTCGGCGGCGCCGGGGCGCGGGCGAGTAGCCCTCCTCGTCGGCGGCCGCGCTCCCGGGGCCGCCGGTCTCGCGCAGACCGGTCATGGCCCGGAGTGTCCCGCCCCGGACCCGCCGGCGGCCAGCGCGCACAGGGCGTTGAGGGCGGCGGCCGCGGTCGCCGAGCCGCCCCGGGTGCCCCGCACCACGATCGCCGGCACCGGCGGCCGGGCGAGGAGCAGCTCCTTGGCCTCGGCGGCGGCGACCAGGCCGCAGCAGCTCGCCACCACCGCCGCGGGCGCCGGGGCACCGTCGGCGAGCGCGTCGAGCAGCGCCAGCAGGGCGGTGGGGGCGTTGCCGATCACCACCACGGCGCCGCCCATCTCGCCGGCGAGGGCGAGCAGACCGCGGGCGCTGCGGCTGCTCCCCTCCACCGCCGCCCGGGTGGCGGCTCCGAGCCCGGCGGGCAGGGGCCGGCCGGCGGCCTCGACCGCGACCAGCGGCGCGATGCCCAGCTCCGCCAGCCGCGCCCGGGTGCCGGCGGCGACCATGGCGACGTCGCAGATCACCGCGGCGCCGCCGCGGAGCGCCGCCGCCGCCGCCTCGACCGCCGCGACCGGCACCACCAGGTCGCCGAGCAGCTCCGGGTCGCCCGCCGCGTAGGCGATGCGGAGCGCCACCTGCTCGGCGGGAGGGGGCGGCAGCGCCACGCCGGTGGCGGCGCGCAGCCGGGCCATGCTCAGCGCCTCGATCTCGGCCGGGGGCAGCCCCAGCGCGGTCAGCGCCCGGCCCGCGCCGGGGACGGTCACCGGCGCACCGTCCCGGCCAGCGCGGCGCCGCGGCGGTGACGCTCCCCCGCGGCGACCAGCCGGGCCGCGGCGGCGGGGACGCCGCAGAGGTGGAGGTGGATGTACGAGGCGAGCACGGTCG
>JAXDLS010000194.1:0-3052 GCA_034666485.1 Chloroflexota bacterium | reverse complement strand
CTGGGGTTGGGCAGGGTGCGGGCCTGAGGGTAGTCCTGGTAGTTCACGTAGTTGTCGGTGTAGTGGACGATGGAGGCCACCACCGCGATCGCGAGGATCACACTGAGAATTCGCACCGCCCGCCGGTGGTCGTACACACCCATCTGAGACGCCTCCATCAATACGCTTCCGTATCCATACGCTAGTGTATAGATGCAGACGCTGTCAATGGCCGCCCCGACTCGCACCCCTCGCACCAGCTGGATCCAGGAGGGCCTCCGGGCCCTCGGGGTCGGCGGCCCGGATGCGGTCCGGGTCGAGAAGCTGGCGCAGGCGCTCGGGGTCACCAAGGGGGGCTTCTACTGGCACTTCGAAGGCCGGCCCGCACTGCTGGAGGAGATGCTCGACGCATGGGAGCGACTGGTGGTCGACGAGGTGATCGAGCGGGTCGAGGGCGGCGGCGGGGACGCGCGGGCCAGGCTGCGGCGACTCTTCGCGCTCGCCTCATCCACGCGCGACCTGATGAAGATCGAACTCGCGGTCCGCGACTGGGCCCGCCGCGACAAGGCGGTCGCCAAGCGCCTGCGCCGGATCGACAACCGGCGAATGGACTACCTGCGCTCGCTGTTCGCGGCCTTTTGTCCCGACGAGGACGAGGTCGAGGTGCGCTGCCTGCTCGTCATGTCGCTGTTCATCGCGAACCACTTCATGGCCGCCGACCACGGCGAGCGCAGCCGCGCGGACGTGATGGACCTCGCCCTGAAACGGCTCGAGGCCTAGTTCCGGCGCGGACGACCCGGTCAGGGCACGGCGATGAGCGTGGCCCGGCCGTCGCTCCACCAGACGTGTGCGCTGTCGCCGATGTCGCGGCGGTAGGGCTCCGGGTTCCCGAGGGCGAGGTAGTCAGGCCTCGCCCGCCAGCCCAGCCGCCGGGAGATGATGTCGGTTATGCGTTGCTCGGCAGTCTCGGAGAACCCGAACATCGTCGGTAGGTGGCCACATCCATCTCCGCGGTCGTGGTGCGCCGTCGCCACGACCACGTCGCCGTACTGGGGGTCCACGAAGTGGTCGGTGGCGCTGGGCGCATAGAGCCGCAGGTGCAGGTCGGTGCTCTGCCGGTCACATCCGGTCTTCACCCCGCGGTCGCCGTCGAATCGCAGGCCGGCCAGCCCCGTGCGGTACGGGAGGTAGCTGGTTACACCGGAGTGCGTGAACCCGATCCCGCGCAACGCCCGCTTGACCTTTCGCACGCTGGCGTGGCCGGTGAAGATGAGCGATACCGGCCAGTCGCGGGCACCGCGGCTCAGCGACGCGGTCCCGTCATAGGCCATGAACGAGGGTCCTCCCTCGGACAGGCGGACGAGCTGCGGATCGGCGCGCGGGGCGTCGGCCGGCGATTCCACCGGGGGCGGCCCGGCGCTTCCCTGCGCGCGGTCTGTGCGCGAGCGCGGTCCGGGCTCCGCCGCGATCACCCGCAGGCTCGTCAGGTCCACGTCCACCAGCAGGTCCCGCAGGAGCGGAGCGGAGAGCGTGACTCGCCGGAGACCAAAGCCGGTCGCGCTGCGCGCGTCGGGCACGTAGTCCGGGACCTGGGCGCGGACCCGTCTGCGGGCGGCCGGCAGGGAGAGGAGGACCGTCACCCCCTCGTCGCGCCCGCTGCCTCCCGGCAGCGGCCCCACCTGGGCGACCTCATAGGGAGCGGAGGCGAGCACCGGGGCAAGCACGCCTGAGGTGCCCTCACGGGCGATGACCGCGAGGCCGCGGCGGCGGTCGCCGGCACTGACCGATGGTCGCGCCGGGCCTCCCGCCAAGCGGGCGACGGGCTCGCCCTCAAGCACGCTCAGCTTGCGGCCGACGGTGACCTCGAAAGTGCTGCGCGTGGAGTCCCGGCGCCGCGTGGCGTGCGCCAGCAGCGTCACTCGGTACAGGCCCGGACCCCGGGCGCTAACCGGAGGCGTCACAGTCACCCGCGCGTGGGCCGGGCACGACGCGCTGCGACACAGGAGCCGCCGGGCGACGACCCGCCCATCGACGAGCACCGCGAGGTCCCTGGGCCGCCGGCCATTGCGCCCGGTGACGGCGACCTCGAGCGGCGCGTCGTGGACCACGAAGGCCAGGTCCCGGGCCCCGTCCTCGTCGCGCAGCGTCCGGTCCCGCCACAGCGGGCCGCCCAGGCGCAGCTCGAGCGGGCCGCGTTCCACGAGGTCGAGCCGAAGGCCGACGTCGCGCACCGTGTCACCGCGTGAGAGTTGCCAGGCCACGACCGCGGCGACCCCGGCTGCGGCCAACACGGTGAGTGCCGTCCTGCGGCGCATCCGGAGCATTCTGCCCCAGCAAGCTCTCAGCCCCGTCCCAGCGTGGCCCCAGTGCCGGTCGCCACGCTCGCTTGGTTACATCGACCAAGGAGTCCGCCCAAATGTTTTCCCGAAAGCTCACCCGGTCCATCGCCGCCGGCGCCGCGGCCATCGCGGTCGCGATCGGCGGCTACTCGATCGCCAACTCGAGTTCCACCAACAGCGCGTCAGGCTCCGCGAACACGGCGCCACCGGCGCAAACCAGGCAGGCCCCGAGCCAAGCCTCGCAAACCGGTCACGTCCCGCAGAACTGGCGTCCCGGGAGCGGAACAATCATCACCGGGCCGGCGGCCAACAAGGCCAAGGCCGCTGCGGTGGCCAAGTACCCGGGCGGGACCGTCAACCGAGTGCTGAAGCTGAGCGACGGCTCCTACGCCGTCCACCGGATCAAGACCCCCGCCCCGCACCACGTCTTCGTCAGCAGGAGCTTCAAGGTCACCGGGACCGCGTAGGGCACGGCGGTAATGACCGAGCTTGTGCGTGCGGCCGGCTTCTGGCTGAATTGGCGACGTGTCCGACACCGTCGACACGCTGATCCTTGAGCTCCTCGAGTGGATGGGCCCTCACCCCCGCCCCTACGCCGAGGTGCTCGAGGCGTGGCGGACGTCGTGTCCGCGCCTCCCCGTCTGGGAAGACGCCACCGACCGCGGCTTCATCGCGCGTGAACGTGCGCCGGGGCGCGGCGCGCTCGTATCGGTCTCCCCCGCCGGGGCGGAGCA
>JAXDLS010000193.1:0-5047 GCA_034666485.1 Chloroflexota bacterium | reverse complement strand
GAGGTGGGGCGGCTCATCGACGCCGCGCCCCTGGTCGATGCGGCGGTGCCGGTGGTGTGCAACGTCGACGGCGCCGCCGTCCGCGACGCCGCCGGCATCCACGACCGGCTGCGCCGCCAGCTGGCCTCGCCGGTGCGGTGGAGCGACTGCGTCGCCGCCCTCGTGGGGCTCGGCGCCGAGGCCCTGGTCGAGGTGGGACCGGGAGCGGTGCTCAGCGGCCTGGCGGGGAGGATCGACCCCCGCCTGCGCACCCTGCAGGTGGCGAGCGCCGCGGCCGCCGCCGAGCTCGGTGACGCGCTGGCGGGCGCGGCCCGTGGCTGAGCGGCGCTTCGCGGGCAGGGTCGCGCTGGTCACCGGCGCCTCCAGCGGGATCGGCCGCGCGGTGGTGCTGCGCCTCGCCGCCGAGGGTGCGGCCGTGGCCATCGCCTACGGCGCCTCCGAGGCGGCGGCGCGCGAGGTGGCCGCCGAGGTGGAGGCGCTGGGGGCCAGCACCGCCCTCCTCGCCGCCGACCTCGGCAACGTCGCCGCCGCCGCCGGGCTCGTCCCCCGGGCGGTCGAAGCGCTGGGCAGGGTGGACATCCTCGTCAACAACGCCGGCCTCGCCCGCGACGGGCTGGCGGTGCGGATGAGCGACGCCGACTGGGCCGACGTGCTCGCCGTCGACCTCACCGCCGCCTTCACCCTCTGCCGGGCGGCGCTGCGCGGCATGCTCCGGGCCCGCTGGGGGCGGATCGTCAACATCTCCAGCATCGCGGGGGTGGTGGGCAACCCCGGCCAGGCCAACTACTCGGCGGCGAAGGCGGGCCTGATCGGCCTCACCAAGGCGCTGGCCAAGGAGGTGGGGAGCCGGGGAATCACCGTCAACGCCGTCGCCCCCGGCTTCGTCGAGACCGACATGACCACGGGGCTGCCGGCGGCGCTGCTCGAGCGCGCGATCGCCGCCGTCCCCGCCGGCCGGCTGGGGACGGCGGACGAGGTGGCCGCCGCCATCGTGTTCCTGGCCGCGCCGGAGGCCGCCTACGTGAACGGGCATGTCCTCCACGTCGACGGCGGCCTGGCCGCCTAGTGCCGCCCGGTGCTCCCCCCGCCGCCGAGGGCGCGGGCGTGTCGTCGGTAGAATCCACCACGATCGTGTCCCCCACGCCGGAACTCGGCCCACCCGACCCAGCCTCCGGCGCACCTCCCGAGCCCGTGCCGGCACCTGGCCCGCCCGCCCGGCGGCGCGCCGCGGCCCGGCGCCCCCGCAGTGCGGCGGTGACCCGGGAGGTTCCCGCCGTGCCCGAGGCTGTCCCGGTGACGGTCGAGGTGCCGTCCGGGGAGAACGCCGGAGCGGTCGAGGGCGCCGCGGCCGACGGCGAGGCGGCGGAGCCGGCGCGGCGCACCCGGCGCGGGCGTCGCGGCGGGTCGCGCCGGCACCGCTCCGAGCCCGCCGCGGATGCGACCGTCGAGGTGGTCGCGGCCGAGTCCCCGGCGGAGCCGGTGGACGTGCCCGCCGGCGAGGCCACGCCCGCCGCCCCTGCACGGCGCTCGCGGCGGCGGGCGCCGGCGGCCGGCGCGGCCCCTGCGGAGACGCCGGCACCACGGTCGCGCTCGTCGCGGCGGCGCAGCGTCGCCGTCGAGGCCGTCGCCGACGCGGTGGGCCCGCTCGAACTCCCCCTCCCCGCCACGGCGGCGGCGCCGGGTGAACCCGAAACCGCTTCGCCGTCCCGGAGTTCAATCGAGGGGGAGGCGCCGCCATCCATCCTGGACGGGGCCTCCGGGCCCTTCGCCTGGTCCCCCCCGGCAGCCGTCGATTCCGGTCAGACTGTCACCGCCGCAGGCGCGGTGGACGCGACCGACACACACCAAGGGAGCACCGATGCCAGACACCAGCTTCGAGAAGTTCAAGTCGATCGTGGTCGACCAGCTCGGCGTCGAGGCGGATCAGGTGACCCTCGAAGCGTCGTTCGTGGAGGATCTGAACGCGGACTCCCTGGATCTCGTCGAACTGATCATGGCGTTCGAGGAGGAGTACGGGATGGAGATCTCGGACGAGGACGCGGAGAAGATCGGGACGGTGGGGCAGGCCTGGGACTACGTCCAGGAGAAGCTGGGGATCGCCTCGTAGCGGCGGAACCCCTGGAGGCCGGCGAGGAGGCTCGCCTCCAGGCGCTGCAGGAGCGGATCAACGTCCGCTTCCGCCGGCCGGAGCTGCTTCGCGAGGCCATGACCCACGCCTCGTGGAACAACGAGCAGGGGCGTCCGAGCGGTCCCGGTCACGACAACGAGCGTCTCGAGTACCTCGGCGACGCGGTCCTCGAGCTGGTCGTCGGGGAGTACCTGTTCAAGCGCTTCCCGACCTATGACGAGGGCCAGCTCACCCAGCTGCGCGCCGCCCTGGTCAACACCATGTCGCTGGCGGGCTTCTCCGAGCGACTCGGGCTCGGCGATGCCCTGCTGCTGGGCAAGGGGGCGGCGAAGACCGGCGCCAACCGTCTGCCCTCGCTCCTCGCCAACGCCTTCGAGGCGCTGATCGGGGCCATCTTCCTCGACCACGGCTACCGGGTGGCCACCCGGGTCTTCCTCCAGAACATCGGCGACCTCGCCGACTGGAGCGACGACAACCACAAGGGCAAGCTCCAGGAGGTCGCCCAGGAGAAGCTGAGCAGCACCCCCACCTACCGGGTCACCGCGGTCGGCGGGCCCGGTCACCGGCGCATGTACAGCGCCGACGCGGTGGTCGCCGGCGAGGTCTACGGCACCGGCACCGGCACCACCAAGCAGGCCGCCGAGCAGGCCGCCGCCCGCCAGGCGGTGCAGCGGCTGAGCGCCAAGCGGCGGCGCACCGCCGGCACCGCGGCGCGTGCCGCCGGCGCCGCCCAGAAGGCGGCCGAGGGCGCCGCCACCCAGCCGGTGCGGGTGCGCCGGCGCATCGCCGAGGCCGCCGCCGAGACCTCCACCGCGCCCGAGAGCGGCCGCCGCCGCTCCCGCACGCCGGCGGCGGCGGCGACGGCGACCGAGGCCGTCGCCGAGACGGTCGCCTCGACGGAGCAGGCCGCCCCGGCGGCGCCGGCGGCACATGGCCGCCGCCGCGGGCTGCTCTCCTCGCTGCGGTCCGCGGCCGAGGCGCTCGTGGGCCGGCCGCCCGGCGCCGGCGACCCCACCGCGGCGCAGCCGGTCCTGCCGCTCGCCGAGATGCCCGAGCCGGAGGACGTCCCCGCCGAGGAGCAGGCGGCGCGGCGCTCCTCGCGGCGCGGCCGGCGCGGTGGCCGCGGCCGCCGCCGCAACGGTGGCGGCGAGGGCCAGGCAGCCGAGGCGGTGCTCGCGGCGGCGGACGAGGCGGTGGCCGAGGCCCCGGTGGCCGCCGAGCCCGCCGAGGCGCCGGAGGCGCCGCCCGCACCCACCCGGGCCCGGCGCCCGCGCCGGCGGCCGGCGGCGGCCGGGGCGTCGGAGGCGGAGGCGCCGGCCGCGCCCGCGTCGATCGTGGAGCCTCCGGCCGAGACCGCGCCCGCCGAACCCGTTCCGGCACCGCGCGCCCGGCGTCCGCGCCGCCGGGCGGAGGCGGCGAGCCCGGTGGTGGCCGAGGCTCCCGCCGCCGAGGCCGCCGCGCTCCCCCTCGAGACGGATTCCGGGACCGCGCCTGCCCGGCGTCCGCGGCGCCGTGCCGCCGCCCCCCCCGCCGCGGCCGCTCCCGAGGCGCCGGAGGCACCGGCCGCCGATCGCACCGCGCCGGCGAGCACCCCGCGGGCGCGGCGCCCGCGCCGCCGTCCACCCGCGGACGGCGACCCGGGGCCACTCACCGAGTGAGGCCTGCCCCACCACATCTTGTGTTCGACGGGCGTTGCAGGCCCAGCATGTGGGGACCCCAGGTTGACGCCCACCCGGCCCTCACCCGAGAATCGACCGGATGAGGTTGTGCCGCGTCCGGTTGAGCGGGTTCAAGACCTTCGCGGCGCGCACCGAGGCCGCCCTCGACCCCGGGGTCACCGCGGTGGTGGGCCCCAACGGCAGCGGCAAGAGCAACCTGGTCGACGCCATCCGCTGGGCGCTGGGCGAGACCAACGCTCGGGAGCTGCGTGGCGCCCGCATGGACGAGGTGATCTACTCCGGCGGCGCCGGCCGCGCCCCCATGGGGATCGCCCAGGTCGAGCTCGTCCTCGACAACCAGGACGGCCGGCTGCCGGTCGACGACACCGAGGTCTCGATCTCCCGCCGGGTGACGCGCAACGGCGACAGCGAGTACCGCCTCAACGGCTCGCGGGTGCGGCTGCGCGACCTCGAGCGGCTGCTCACCGCCACCGGCCTGACCCAGAGCGGCTACTCGGTGGTCGCCCAGAACGACGTCGACGGGGTGATCGAGGCCACGCCGGGGCAGCGCCGCAGCCTGGTCGAGGAGGCCGCGGGGGTGCGCGGGCTGCGCGCCTCCCGCGAGGACGCGATCGGCCGGGTGGCCGCGACCGAGACCCGGCTGCTCCGGCTCACCGACCTGCTCGCCGAGGCCGAGCCGCGCCTCGCCGAGCTCGAGTCGCAGGTCGAGGCGGCGCTCGAGCAGCGCCGCCTGGTCGTCCGGCTCGGCGAGCTGCGGGGCAGCCTGGCCCGCGAGGCGTGGCGGGCGGCCCGCGCCCAGGCGCGGCGCGCCCGGGCCCGGGTGACCACCGCCCTGGCCCGGGCCGAGGCGGCGCGCGAGGCCGAGGCCGGGTTCGCCACCCGGCTCCGGGTCGAGGGCGAGCGGCTGGCCGCGGCCCGGGCGGAGCAGCGCGCCGCGGCCGAGCACCTCGAGCAGACCCGCCTCGCCGCCGAGCGCGCCGCCGGTGACCTGCGCCGCTGGGCGGACGGAGCCGCCGCCGCCGGGCTGGCCCGGGCGGCGGCGGGCGCTGAGTGGGCCGCCGCCACCGCCGACGTCGCGGCCCAGGGGGGGCTGATCGCGGCGCTGGGCGAGGACGAGGCGGCGGCGGAGCGGCTGCTCGCCGAGCTCGACGGCCGGCTGGCGGTCACCCGTGCCGCCCACCGCGCCGCGGCCGGCGCCGCCGACGCCGCGGGCCGCGAGCTCGCCGCCGCCGAGCGGGAG
>JAXDLS010000192.1:0-7925 GCA_034666485.1 Chloroflexota bacterium | reverse complement strand
AGGCAGGACGGCGAGGTGGGGTCCATCCGCCACTCCAGCACGTTGCGCTCGATCAGCAGCGCCCCGGGGACCTCGCCCTCGGTGCGCCGCTGCGCCTCGGGGCGGATGTCGACCAGCAGCGCCCCGTCCCGCACCGCGGCGGACGCGGCAAGGGGGTCGAGGCGCACCAGGCCGGCGCGCGCCTCGGCGAGCAGCGCGTCGACGGCGGACATCAGGCCGCCACCGCGAGCGCGGGCACCGGCAGCGCCTGCTCGTAGGAGGTCATCTCGAGCCCGGGCGGCGAGTAGGCGTGGATGCTCGTCGCCGGCTGCGGGTCCACGTTGCCGACGCGATGGACCGTTGCCGGATGCACCCGCAGCACCGAGCCGGTGCGCAGCAGCCGCGAGCGGGAGGGCCAGCCCGGCGCCGGCACCACCGTCTCCTGGAGAGTGCCGCCGACCACCGCCACCGCGCCGGAGGCGCCGCCGTGGTCGTGGAGCGAGGTGTGCTGCCCGAACCACCAGCCGATGAGCCAGACCTCGACGGTGTCGGTCAGCGCCACCCGCTCGTACCAGCGCGTCAGCGGGTTGTGCCGCACCAGCTCCGCCCAGAGGTGGGGGCGCTCGGCCAGTGCGGAGACGACGGCAGCCAGGGCCTCGGCGTCGACAGGATGGCCGCCGGCCGGGAGGCTGCGTGCCCAGGCGGCGCCGCGGAGAGCGGGGTGAATGTCCATGCCCCCACTCTCCCCCGGCATCCTTTCGAGTCCATGACCTCTGCGTAACGGCGGCCCGTCCGCGCGCATCCCGAGAGTCCGGAACCCATTGGTACGGCCAGGTCGTCCGCGGAAGCGAGACCGGCGCCGCTGCGGAACCAGCCCCGCCGCCTCGCAGGACGCCACCTCCGGCTGCGTGAGGCCACTGGCCTGGGCGAGGCGCGCGCGACGGAAACGGGCCTCGACATCCGTGTCACGCGCGCCTGCCGGCCGGCGGCTTCATGGCACACTGTCCAGATGGGGGTGGGTCACACCGTGCCGATGGGCGTCGCTCGCCCTCCAGGAGGCTGAGCCGCGTCATGGCGATCGCGCCGCTGTCCTCCGCCGAGTCGGGATGCCGGCTCGTCCACGCCGCCGGCGCCGAGCTGAACGTGCTCAGTGCCGGCCGCGGACGCCGCACCGTGGTGCTGCTGCACGGCTTCGGCGACACCCACGCGACCTGGCGGAACGTGCTCCCCGAGCTCGCCCGGCGGCATCGCGTCATCTCCCTCGACCTCCCCGGCTTCGGCGCCTCCGCCGCGAGGCCCGGACCGCTGCTCGACGGCCAGGTGGCCGCCGTCGAGGGGGTGCTCGACGCCCTCGACGTCGACGGCCCGGTGTCGGTGGTGGGCAACTCCATGGGGGGTGCGGCGGCGCTGCGCTTCGCCCTCGCCCACCCGGCGCGCACCGAGAGGGTGGCGGTGATCGCCCCCGCCGGCCTCGGGGTGGGGGTGCCGATCTGGTGGCGGATGCTGAGCGGCCAGCTGCTCTCGCTGCGCCTGGTGATGCTCGCCCTCGAGGTGGTGCCGCCGTCGCTGGTCCAGTCGGTGGCCCGGCAGATCTTCCTCCGCCTCGTGGTCCACGACCCGGCGCGGATCGACTCCACCACCCTGCGCGAGCTCGGACGCCGCTACCGCACCCGCCGCGACATCGAGGACCTCTACCAGCTCGGCCACCTGCTCGTCGACGAGCTCGCCTCGGGAGCGCTGCTGTCGCGGGCCGGGTCGCTCGAGGTGCCGCTGCTCGTGCTCTGGGGACGCCACGACCGCATGGTCCCGGTCGAGCACGGCAGGGCGCTGGCGGACGCGGTGGCCGGCGCGCGCCTCGAGGTGCTCGAGGCCTGCGGCCACTGTCCCCAGGTCGAGCGCCCCGACCTGCTCCTCCCCCTGCTCGACCGGTTCCTGCACCCGCTGGCGGTGAGCGACTGATCAGTCGAAGACGCTGGTCCGGTTGCCGTGGACGATCACCCGGTTCTCGAGGTGGAGCCGGACGGCGCGGGCGAGCACCACGCGCTCGAGGTCGCGGCCCTTGCGCATCAGGTCGGCGACCGAGTCGCGGTGGCTGACCCGCACCACGTCCTGCTCGATGATCGGGCCGGCGTCGAGGTCGGCGGTGGCGTAGTGGGCGGTGGCGCCGATGATCTTCACCCCGCGCTGGATGGCCTGGAGGTAGGGGCTGGCGCCGACGAACGCGGGCAGGAAGGAGTGGTGGATGTTGATCACCCGCGGATAGCGCACCAGGAACTCGGGGGTGAGGATCTGCATGTACTTGGCGAGAACCACGAGGTCGATGCGGTGGTTCTGGAGCAGGCTGAGCTGCACCGCCTCGTGACGGTGGCGGTTGGAACCGTCGGTGGGCACGTGCACGTACTCGATGCCGAAGACGGCGGCGAGCGGCTCCAGGTCCTCGTGGTTGGAGATCACCAGGGCGATCTCGGCGCGGAGCTCGCCGCCGCGCTGGCGCTGGATGAGGTCGCTCAGGCAGTGGTCCTGGCGGCTGACCCAGATCGCCATCCGCCGCACCTCGTCGGAGAAGTGGAGTTGCCAGGTGGCGTGGATCTGCTCGGCGAGCGGCGTGAAGGCGGGGGCGATCTCGGGGCGGTCGAGCTCGAAGCCGTCGAGCTCCCACTCGATCCGCATCAGGAAGAGTCCGGTGGTGGGGTCGATGTGGTGCTCGGCGTGCACCAGGTTGCCGTTGCGCTCGGCGACGAACCGGGCGGTGCGCGCCACCAGCCCGCGCTGGTCGGGGCAGGAGATCAGCAGGGTGGCGGTGGGAGCGGGGGCACGGAGCGCGGCGCTCACCGCAGCCCCCCCTCGGAGAGCAGCCGCAGGGTGCGCTCGTGGACCTCGGGGCTGAGCGAGGCGACGATGGGCAGGCGGGCGGTGAGGTCGAGGACCCGGTCGTCCAGGGGACGGCCGTCGATGTCGGTGACCACGGCGGCGGATTCCCGCAGCAGGAGCAGGGCCGCGGCACAATCGTAGGCGCGCATCCCCGACGGCGCCACCAGCGCCGACGCCGAGCCGGCGGCCACCTGGCAGAGGCTGAGCGCCGCCGAGCCGAGCAGGCGCAGCCGCCGGGTGGCGGCGAGCAGCGGGGTGAGGGCGCTCACCTTGCGCACCGAGTTCATCCCCTCGATGAGCAGCATGGGGATGCGGCCGCGCTCGTCGAGGCCCACGGCGAGCGGTCGCAGCGGCACCCCGTCGCGAGTGGCCCCCTCGCCGCGGACCGCCGCGTAGACGCGGGGGACGGCGAGGCTTCGCACCACCGCGACCGCGGCGTCCTCGACCCGGTCGCCGTCGACCACGCACAGCGAGGTGCAGTAGTAGGGGATGCCGTGCATGGCGTTGAGGCTGCCGTCGACGGGGTCGACGAGGAGCACCGGGTGGCTGGCCCCGAAGGCACGGTCGCCGAGCTCCTCGCTGCGCAGCAGGAAGCGCACCCCGGCGGCGGCGAGCGCCTCGCAGTGGGCGATGACCACGTCCTCGGCGCGCCGGTCGACCACCGCGGTGCGGTCGCCCCCGGCGCCCACGTCGAGCGGCACCCTCCCCTCCTCGGTGCCGGCGAGGCCGGCAAGGTCGGTGGCGATGTCGGCCGCCATCCCCTCCAGGCGGTCGAGCCAGGCGGCCTGCTCGGCGGGAGTCAGAGGCGCCTCCCGCGAACGCGCGCCAGGTCGAAGCGCGCCGTGCTGGCGACCGCCATGACGGCGAGCACCCCCGCCTGCAGGGGGTCGGTGACGACCAGGTCGCAGACCTCGACCACCGAGCCGATCTGGCTCAACGAGATCACCGGGATGCCGGTCCGCTGCACCTCGATGACCGCGTCGGCGATGTCCCCACCCATCAGCGAGCCGGCGAGAACCAGGGCCCGCACCCGGGGCAGGCGGGCGACGGCGCGAACCGCCTCGGCGATGTTCTCCTCGCCAACCAGGGGGATGGTGTCGACGCTGATCCGCTCGCCGCGGATGTTGTGCCGGTCGGCCTCCTGCACCGCCCCGCTGGCCACCGCCGCCACCTGGGCACCACCCCCGATGACGATCACCCGGGCGCCGAAGATGCGGCCGAAGGGGCGCGGCTCGGTGCACTCGACCACGAAGGGCAGCCCGCGCAGCCGGCCGGCGAGCCCGTCGACGTCGCAGCTCTCGAGCTCGAGGTAGAGGCTGAAGACGCCCCTGGTGGCCTCGCGGGTCTCGACGGTGACGATGTTGCCCCCGGCCTGGACGATCTCGCCGGTGATCCGATGGAGCACGCCGGGCTGGTCGTTGGCGCGGATCAGCAGGCTGCGGGTGTCCATGTGCCTGGCGGATGGTGGCATGACGGCGCGCGCACCCGTCTCGCCGGGCCGCGGTAGAGTGCGCCCCCGATGAGCAAGGGACGGGTGGAGGCCTTCAGCGACGGGGTCTTCGCGATCGCCATCACGCTGCTCGTGCTCACCATCGGCCAGCCCCAGCGCTTCGACGACCTCGCCGCCGAGCTGCTGCGCCAGTGGCCCGGGTACGCCGCCTACCTGGTGAGCTTCAGCGTGATCGGGATCATGTGGTTCAACCACCACGTCGTCTTCGGCCACCTCGCCCGGATCGACCGCACCTTCCTCTACCTCAACCTGCTCCTGCTCATGACCATCGCGTTCCTCCCCTACCCCACCGGCGTCCTCGGCGAGGCGCTGCGGCACGGCGAGGGTACCCGGGTCGCCGCGGTCGCCTACAGCATCGTGATGACCCTGAACGGCCTCTCCTGGGCCGCGCTCTGGCTCTACGCCTCGGGGCGCCGGCGGCTGCTCGCCGAGTCCTTCCCCGAGGAGCAGCGCCGGATCACCACCGTGCTCTTCGTGGCGGGATCGCTGGTGTACGTCGTCGCCATCGGCATCGCCCTGGTCAACGCCTACGCCTGCCTCACCTTCCATGGTGCGCTCGCCGTGTACTACGCGATCGACCCCATCTCCCGCGGCCTCCGTCGCGAGCGGAGCTGAGCCCTCTGTCAGAGCCCCAGCAGCCGGGCGGCGTTGCCGCCGAGGACCGCCGCCGTCGCCTCCTCGCCCAGCCCCAGCCCGCGCAGGGTGTCGAGGTAGCGGGGTGCCCGCAGCAGCGGGTGGTCGGTGCCGAAGAGCAGCCGGTCGGCGCCCACCGCCTCGATCACCGCCCGGTACACCGAGGGCTGGTAGAGGAAGGGCACCGCGGCGGTGTCGAAGTACAGGCCGGTGCGGCAGAGCTCGCGCACCTCGGGCATGTGCGCGTAGAGCGGCAGCCCGCCCCCCAGGTGGGCGCAGACGAGGGTCAGCTCGGGATGGCGCAGCGCCAGGGCGGCGACGCGGTCGGGCGTGGCGGTGCCCTTGCCCGGGTAGTCGTGACCGACCGGCTCGCTGCAGTGCAGCGTCCAGGGAAAGGCCGCCGCCACCGAGGCGCGCGCCACGGGGCCGAGCGCGGCCTCGTCCTCCAGGGCCCACCCCTGGGCGTCGGCGTTGAGCTCGCCGAGCCCGCGCAGGCCGAGCCGGGCGCAGCGCTCGACCTCGCCGGCGGCGCCCGGGTCGGCGGGCTGGACGCAGCCGAAGCCCACCAGGCGGTCGGGGTGGCGGCGCACCGCGGCGGCGAGGTAGTCGTTGGCCTCGGCGCAGAGGCCGGGGCCCGCGAAGGGCCAGGTGAAGCACACCGCCCGGTCTACGCCGGCGTCGTCCATGGCCTCGACCAGGTTCTCGGCGGAGGCAACCGCCGCCCCCGGCCTGGCATGGCAGGCACCGAACCAGGGCTCGCGGGCGCACACCTCGGCGAGCTCGCGCCGCACCCGGTCGGGGAGGACGTGGACGTGCGCGTCGACGATCATCCCAGCCACCTCCCGCTCGCATACAGCCCCGCCCCGTAGGCGAAGAGGCCGGCGCTCGCGCCCACCGCGGCGGCACGCCAGGACGGCCGCCGGCCGAGCAGGTCCCAGACGGCGATGAGCACGGGGAACATGGCGATCTCGTAGCGCGGCACCGACACCCAGTAGGAGACGCTCACCGAGAGCAGCCAGACCGCGGTGCAGTACGCGAGCAGCGAGAGCGGGAGGCGGTGACGGATCCAGAGCGCGGCGCACACCGCCGCGCCGCCGATGCCGAAGACCAGCTCGAGGGCGAAGACGTAGGTCGACCCCGCCGGCAGCGGGCTGAGCGTCGCGGACTCCCAGGTGGTCCATGCGCCCGACCAGGGCCAGTCGAGGTGGCGGAAGTCGAACGACGCCGACCCCTCGGCGTGCAGCCAGGCGAGCCAGTCACCGGTGTGCACGCGCAGATAGACCCCGAAGAGCAGCACCGGGAGCGGCACCAGCAGCAGCCAGGCGAGCTGCACCGTGGGCCGGCCGCGGTGGCGGACCAGCTGCTCGACCAGCAGCGCCGGGATCAGCGCCACCCCGGTCACGCGGGTGGCGCCGGCCAGCGCCGCCACCAGGCAGGCGGGGCCGAAGCGGCCGCGACGGGCGAGCAGCAGCGCCCCGGCGGCGGCGGCGAGAAAGGCGCTCTCGGTGTAGACCAGGCCGAGGAATGCGGCATACGGCCAGAACGCCAGCGCCCATGCCGCGAAGCGCGCCGCGCCCAGGTCGCGCTCGCGGAGCACCAGCCCGGCGACCAGGCGCAGCGCGACGAGCTCGAGCACCGTGCTCACCAGCAGGCCCGCGACCACCGCGTCGCCGGCGACCACCATCGCCGCGCGCATCAGCATCGGGTAGCCGGGGAAGAAGGCGACCAGGTGGCCGCCCTGGCCGAGACCGAAGTCGAGGTGCGAGGGATAGCCGTGCTCGGCGATGGCCACGTACGACTGGCTGTCCCACTGGTCGAAGGCGGAGCGCAGCTCGGCTCCGGTGGGGAAGCCGGGAGCCCTGCTCTGCTGCCACGCCCCCAGCACCGGCACCAGCAGGCTCACCGCCCTGGCGGAGAGGAAGGGGGGGAGCACCAGCCGCCAGAGCGAGCCCCCATCGCCGGTCACCGCCGGCGGCGCAGGTCGCCCTGCACCCGACCGTCCCCCCTGCGCTCGGCGTCGCGGTCGGCGCGCAGCTCCAGCAGCTCCACGAAGGCCCGCGCCACCACCGCGGGACGGGCGCCCGTGGCCTCGCCGGTGGTGCGGGGATGGTGGGGGACGGCGACCTCGACGATGCGGCAGCCGCGGTCGCGGGCGCGCAGCGCGAGCTCGGTGGAGATCATCGCGCCCTGCGAGTGCAGGCCCGTGCCGAGCTCGCGCGCGAACAGCTTGAATGCGCAGTTCACGTCGCGCAGGGTGGGCCCGTTCAGCAGCCGCACCAGGGTGAAGAAGGCGGCGTGGTTGGCTCGCCGCGTCCAGGGATCCTGGCGTTGCGCCCGGTAACCGGCCACCAGCGAGCCCGGTTCCCAGAGGGGCAGCAGCAGCGACAGGTCCGCGGGGTCGAACTGTCCGTCGCTGTCGAGCAGCCACACCGCCTCGCCCCACGCCGCGTCGAAGCCGGTGCGCAGCGCCGCCCCGTAGCCGAGGTTGGAGGGGTGGGTGAGCAGCCGCGTCGCGGGCAGCTCGGTGGCGAGGCCAAGCACCCGCTCGTGGGTGCCATCGTTGCTGCCATCATCGACCACAACGACCTCGTGGCCGGCGACGCCGCTGGCGCGGAGTGCAGCGTGAGCGCGCCGAACCACGTCGGCGACCACCGCCACCTCGTTGTAGGCGGGAAGCACGGCGCTGATCGACGCGGGCAGGCGGCTCATGAGCGGCAGACATGGTAGACGGTGGTGGGCCGGCCCCGGACTGACCGGGCGCTGCCGTCCCCACCTACTCCCGAGTGGCGGACGACGACGCTCCCTGGACCTGCCGGCAGGTGGTTGCCGGGCCGGCCAGCTCGACTGCGAGACGCCGTGCATGTCCCGTCGCACCGATGGCGGCGTAGAGACGGAGGGCTTCGCGAAGCTCGGCCCCGTCCCCGCGCAGGCG
>JAXDLS010000191.1:0-4066 GCA_034666485.1 Chloroflexota bacterium | reverse complement strand
CCGGGGCCTTCGAGGACGTCCCCGCCGAGATCGAGGCCCTGGGGGCGCGGCGGATCATGGTGGTCGCCGGTGGCTCCCAGGCCGAGCGGGCCGCCGGTCTGATGGCGCGGCTCGAGGGCCGGGACGCGTGGCTCGTCGACGAGGTCCGGCAGCACGTCCCCCGCGAGCTCGCCGAGCGCGTGCAGCAGCTGGCCCGCGATCGCGAGGTCGACCTGCTGGTGTGCATCGGCGGGGGGTCGGCGACCGGGCTCGCCAAGGTGGCCGCGCTCGCCGTCGACGCCCCCATCCTGGCGGTGCCGACGACCTACGCGGGCTCGGAGCTGACCCCGGTGTACGGCATCACCGACGCCGGCGAGAAGCGCACCGCCAGCGACCCGCGGGTGGTGCCCCGGGTGGTGGTCTACGACCCGCTGCTGACCCTGTCCATGCCCCCGGAGGTGACCGGCGCCAGCGGCCTGAACGCCCTCGCCCACGCCGTCGGGGCGCTCTTCACCCCGGGGGCGAGCCCGGTCGACCGGCCCGTCGCCCGCGAGGCCGTCCGCACCCTCTGGCACGGGATCCTCGCCGCCCACGACCGGCCCGCCGACGTGGAGGCCCGCTCCACCGCCCTCCTCGGAGCGCTGCTCGCCGGGCTGTCGCTGGCCGCGGCCGGGGGCTCGTACCACCACGCCGTGTGCCACGTCCTCGGCGGCGCCTATGGCGTGCCCCACGCCCTCACCCACGCGCTGGTGCTGCCCCACAGCATCGCCCTCGCCGCCACCCTCGAGCCCGCGGCCCACGCCGAGCTGGGTCACCTCCTCGACACCGCCTCGCCGCAGCGCGCCGTCCACGGCCTCGCCCAGGCGGTGACGGCACCCCCGCGGCTCGCCGACGCCGGGCTGCCGGTCGGGCGTGTCGACGAGGCCACCGACCGGGTGCTCGCCGGCTTCCCGTCCCGATACGAGGTCGACCGCGCGGCCGTCCGCGCCCTGGTCCAGGGCGCGGTGCTGGGGCTGCCCCCCGCCTGACTACCCGGCGCCCCTGGCGGGGAGCCGCAGCAGCCATCGGGCCCCGCGGTGGGTGTCGTCGAGCTCCAGGGTGCCGCCGTGGAGCTCGGCGATGGCGGCGCACAGCGAGAGGCCCAGCCCGGCCCCGCCGGTGTCGCGTCCGCGCGCCGAATCGGCCCGGGTGAAGCGCTCGAAGACGCGGGGGCGGAGCGCGGGGTCGATGCCCGGCCCGCTGTCGGCGACGGTGAGCGCCCACCCGCCGGCGATCGACTCGCCGCTGAGCTGGATGAGCCCGCTCGCGGGGGTGTAGCGGGCGGCGTTGTCGATGAGGTTGTCGAGGACCCGGCGCAGCATGCCGCCGTCGGCGAGCACGGTGCCCCCGGCGGGCGGGATGCAGGTGCGCAGCTCGATGCCGCGGACGCCGAGGGTGGGCTGCCAGCGCGCCGCCGTCTCCTCGAGCAGGTCGGTGACGTCGACCTCCTCGCGCAGCGGCTCGAGCACTCCGGCGTCGGCCCGGGCGAGCAGCAGCAGCTGGTCGGCGGTGCGGCTGAGGCGCTGCAGCTCGGATGCCACCGTCTCCAGCACCCGGCGGGCGTCCTCCGCGTCGACGCTGCCCCGCAGCGCCACCTCGACCTCGGTGCGCATCAGCGCCAGCGGCGCACGGAGCTCGTGGGCGGCGTCGGCGGTGAACCGCTGGAGGCTGCTGAAGGCGGCCTCGAGGCGGGCGAGCATGCCGTTCAGGGTCGAGGCCAGGTCACCGAGCTCGTCGGTGGGGAGGTCGAGCTCGATGCGGCGGTGGAGGTCGTGCTCGCTGAGGTCCTGCGCGGTCTCGGCCATGATCCGCACCGGCCGCAGGACCCGTCCCGCCAGCCAGTACCCGGAGACCGAGGCGACGCCCACCAGGGTGGCCACGGTGATCACCAGGAAGAGGACGGTGCGGGCCATGGTGTCCTGGAACTCGACCAGCGAGCGCACCAGGATGAGGGTGGCGGTGCGGCCGTGGTCGATGGGGATCCGGGTGGCCAGCATCCGCTCCCGCTCGCCGTCGACGCTGCGGAAGTCCAGCAGCTGCCCGGAGCGGCGCACCTCGCCGACGATCGGCGCCAGCGGGCCGGCGGACGGCGCCTGGCCGGAGTCGTCGAGCAGCCGGCCGCGCTCGTCGAGCAGGACGGCGCTGATGCCGATGCCCACCGGGTTCTGGTTGGGGAGGAGGTCGCGGTCGGCGAAGCTCGCGGAGGGAGGGTTTCGGGGGATCGCGGCGGCGATGTAGCGCTGCTGGGCCTGGAGGCTGGCGTCGATGGTGCCCAGCTCGGCGCGCGAGAAGGCCACCCAGAAGACGACCGCCCCCGCGCAGGCGACCACCGCGAAGACCCCGGCGTAGGCTGCGGTCAGCCGGACTCGGGTGCGGCGGAGGAAACGGCGGACAGCCGTTGCGGCTCGAAGCGGTAGCCCCCGCCCCCACCGCGGACGGTCGCGAACGGGTTCGGAACCCCGGCCACGCCCAGCTTGCGGCGAATCCTCCCGATGTACACCTCCACCAGGTTCGACCCGCTCACGTAGTCGTAGTTCCACACGTGCTCCTCGATCTGCTCGGTGGTGATGAGCTGATCAGGGTGGTGCATCAGGTATTCGAGGATGCCCAGCTCCTTCATTGTGAGCGCGACCGGCACTCCCCGAACGGTGGCGCGCCGGGCCGCCATGTCCACCTCGAGGTCGCCGGCGCGCAGGGTGGCGCTGCGGTCGTCGAGGTGGCGGCGGGTGAGCGCCCGGAGGCGGGCGAGCAGCTCGCTGAAGGCGAAGGGCTTGACCAGGTAGTCGTCGGCACCGGCGTTCAGCCCCTGGACCCGGTCGCTGACCGCATCGAGGGCGGTGAGCATGAGCACCGGGGTGCGGATCCGGCGGTTGCGGAGCTCGGTGCACACGGTGAAGCCGTCGCCCTCCCCGGGGAGCATGACGTCGAGCACGATGACGTCGAAGGGCGTGAAGGCGGCGGCGCCGATCGCCTCCTCGCCGTCCTCGACGAGGTCGACGACGAAGCCCTCGCGCTGGAGGCCACGCCGCAGCGCCGCGGCGAGGCGGCGGTCGTCCTCGACGATGAGCACCCGCATGGCAGCAGTCTCGGACTTCGCGATGAACTCCTGCTGAACGCCCCGGTGTCAGCGAGGGTTCACCGGCGCAGGGTGCAGTCGTCCGCGCACGTCCACTGGGAAGTCCCCAGGTTTCAGCAGGATTTCATCTGCACGCCATGACCGCCACGAACGCAAGATCGGCGGCCGAGTGGGGATGTACAGAGCAGGGGATGCGCACTCCCTCACGACTGGCGCGGCCACACGCGAGACAGAGAAGACAGAAAGGACTGATATGAGGCGAACCCCCTCTCGGACGACCCTGGCCGCCGTCACCGTGCTGATCGGCATCGCCACGATGCTGCTCGCCCTGGGCAGCGACCGCGCGCCGGCCAGCGCGGCGGTGTCCCCCACGTCGATCACCGACGCACCGTTCCACGTGGTGGTCCAGACCATGGACTCCTGCAAGAGCGGTCTGTCGGGCGCGGTCTACACCCTCACCAACGGCCAGGGCTTCTCGGCCACGGTGGGCACGCAGGGCGCGTCGTCGCCCGGCGGCATCGGCCCCTCGCCGACCTGCCCGCTGCAGCAGGGGAACTGCGTCAGCACCACCAAGGGCTGCCTGGTGTTCACCAACGTGCCCCCCGGTGACTACCGCCTGAAGCAGACCGCCACCCCCTCGGGGAACGCCTCCAACCCCGCCGGCTACGCCCCCTGCGAGGGCGGCAGCGCCTGCCGCTGGCAGCAGGCGGACGTCACCGTCACCTGGGACGGCAGCGTCGGCGGCGTGGTCTCGAACATGTACCCGAACGGGAAGCTCCTGACCTGGCCGAACCTGCCCGGTCACGGCAAATACTACGCCGCCACCGCGGCCGACCCGATCGTCTTCCACGACTTCGGCCTGGCGCCGCCCGTGCCGGTGCCGGTGCCGCCGGCCACCCCGGCTCCGGGCAGCCGCCAGTGCGACGGCGACTCCGACGCCGACGACTGGTCGACCGGCTCCCCGAGCAGCTC
>JAXDLS010000190.1:0-4839 GCA_034666485.1 Chloroflexota bacterium | reverse complement strand
ACGGGGATGTTCACCCCGGTCAGCGGGGCCGCCTCCTCGCCGACCAGCCAGGCCACCAGGGCGGCGATCTGCTCCGGGGTGACCCCGGCGGTGAGATGGGGAGCGGCGCGCCGGAGCATCTCGGTGTCGACCGCGCCGGGGCTCAGCGCCAGACAGCGGATGCGGTGGGGACGGCCCTCGAGAGCCACCGCCTCGGTGAGCGAGATCAGGCCCGCCTTGGAGACGTTGTAGGCGGCGAGGCCGGGGAACTTCTCCACGTTCGCCACCCCGGAGAGCGAGGCGATGTTGACGATCACGCCCCCGCCGGCGGCGAGCATCAGCCGCCACGCCGCCCGGCAGCCGAGGAAGGCGCCGCGGAGGTTGACGCCGAGAACGCGGTCCCAGGCAGCCGCGTCGAGGTCGCCGAAGCCGGCCCGGTCGGCGACGGCGGCGTTGTTCACCCAGATCCCCAGGGTGCCGAGGCCCGCGGCGGTGGCGGCGACCCGCTCGACATCGGCCTCGACGGCGACGTCGGCGACGACCGTCACCACCCCGGGCGCAGCGGCCGCGGTGGCCTCCAGCTCCGACCCGGTGCGGGCGGCGGCGACCACCCGATGGCCGGCCGCGGCGAGGCGCAGCGCGATCGCCCGGCCGATGCCGCGACCGGCACCGGTCACCACCGCCACGCTCGCCGGGTCGGGGTCGCCCACCGCCGCATTGTGCCCGGTTCCTGCCACACCTGGAGGGAACCGAGCGAGCTGATGATGCGGCCAGCCCGGCGGCGCGGCCGGCCCGTCCCCGCCCGGGCGCTTCCGCGGAGGCAGAACTCCGGCGGTGGCGCCGTGCTGATTTGACAAGGGGTCCCTTCGGGGGCTACCCTCCCGCCCCGAATCAGGTCGTGCGTTCGTGGCAGACGGCGACCGGTTCCCGATCTACCTTCTCGGTCCCGTCAATCCGCGTCACACCTTGTACGGAGGTGGTGTATTTGCGGTGCGGCCTCAAGCTTGCCCTGATCAGTGGGGTGGCAGCCGTCCTCGCCGGACTCTGCTCCTCCACGTCCTTCGCAACCACCTCCCAATCACCGCGCGACACCGCCGACACCCGGCGCGACGCGTTGATGGCTCAGCTCCAGGCGCTGTCCGGGCCGCGCAACCAGGCTCGCGACGCGCTCCTCGGTGCCGAGCGCCAGCTGGCGGTTGCACAGGCCCGCCTGAACGCAGCCCGGAGCCAGCTCACCTCCCTGAACGAGGCGCTGCTCTCGCTCTCCCGGCGTATCGCCGACGACGAGCACGTGCTCACCACCGCCCGTGCGCAGCTGGGAGCGCTGGTGCGCTCGACGTACGAGGTGGCGGGCTCCGACGGCTTCGCCGCGGCCATCCTCTCCAGCGGCAGCTTCAACGAGGTGATGGACCGCTACCGCGGCGCCGAGCACGTCACCAACCAGGTCAAGCGGCTGAAGAGCACCGTCGAGGACCGCGAGGTCGCCCTCCTCGCGGAGCGGCGCGACCTCGAGGCCCGGTTCGCCCAGGCGCAGGCGCTCGAGGACCAGCTCAGCCAGGACAGCAACCGCATGATCGCCCTGGTGGCCCAGCGCGACATCGCGTACCAGGCCATCGACGGCCCCCAGCGCCGGCTGGCGAAGGAGATCGCCGACCTCGACCAGCAGCTGATCCCGCCCCGTGGGCTGCTCGGCAGCTGCGGCAACCACTTCGCCTTCGGCCAGTGCACCTACTACGTGGCCACCCGCCGCTGCGTCCCGTGGTTCGGCAACGCCAGCGAGTGGCTCAGCCACGCCGCGGCGTTCGGCTACCCGGTGGGCCGCACCCCGCGCACCGGCGCCATCGCGGTCTGGCGGCCCGGGCAGGGCGGCGCCAGCCGTGCCGGTCACGTCGGCTATGTCGAGGCGGTGGGTCCGACCGACGGTGTCCCCGCCGGCTCGTTCAAGGTGTCGGAGATGAACTGGGGCGGCTGGAACCGCGTCAACTACCGCATCGTCGCCAACGACGGCGTGATGGGCTTCGTCTACGCCCGAGACTGACGAGGGCGGACCGACCGGTCGCGGCGGGTCCGCCCTCGGTCTCTAGCGGTCGCCGTGGTGGCGGTCGAAGACGTCGTGGCGGAAGAACCGGTCGCGGAAGAACCGGTCGTGGAAGAACCGGTCGTGGAAGCGGAAGCCACGGTCGAAGTGATCGTCATCGAGCTCGAAGCCGCAGCGTGAGTAGAGCAGGCCGCAGTCTCCGAAGCGGCCGAAGCCGCAGCGGGGATCGAGGATCCCGCAGGAGCTGACCGGCACCCCCAGCCCGCAGGCGGGGTTGAGCAGGCCGCAGTCGAGCAGCGCGCAGCCCGGCTCGAGGAACCCGCAGCCGACGGTTCCGCAGGCGGCGCCCGAGCAGCCCGGAGCCGGGGTCAGCCCGGCGCGGGCGAGCTCGATGTCCCGCAGCGATGAGCCGCTCGCCCCGGCCACGGGCCCGGCGACGGCGGTGATCGCCTGCCGGGCCAGCGCACGGGAGCCGGCGGCGATGCCGGCCGGCGCCGGGACGGGGACGATCACGCCCTGGGCGATCCCCCAGCCGGGGTCGGAGCGGAACTGGCTGGTCAGGTCCACCTCGGTGGGGTACACCGCCGCGCTGGCGGGCAGCACCACCGTCCCGACCCGCTCCATCGCCGCCGAGGCGAGACCGGAGCCTGCCAGAGCGATCGCCGCCGTCACCGCGACCGCACCGACGATCGCAACTCGAATCCTGTGACCCATCCATCCTCCTCCCTTGAACGCTCGCAGCGTGCCACGGGAGGGCCCATCCGGGCAACTTCGCGGCCAGGGATGCGATGGGGACTGCGCGCCGTGAGGACCTGGAAGCCGCAGCGGGAGGCGGGCCGGGATGGCCTGGACCACGGTCGCCCAGTTCCGTCGGTTGACCCACCGCGACCCTGCTTCAGGAGGGTCGCGGTGCGGCGTGGAGCCAAGGGTGCGGCGGCGAGGGTGAAGCCCCAGGACGGTCGAGCGCGTACCAGACCACGTCCAGGTGGTGCCAGCGCGCGTCGCCCCGCAACGAGAGTCCCAGCTTCTCCATCACCCGCCGGGAGCGTGCGTTCCCTGGGGTCGTGATCGAGATCACACGGGTCACGTCAAGATGGGCGAAGGCAGCATCGAGACTGGCGCGGCCCCCCTCGGTGGCGAAGCCCCGGCCGCGCGCCTCCGGCGCCAGCGTCCAGCCCACCTCGACCGGGCCCGCTTCCAGCGGCCAGTCGTGGTGGCGGAGCAGGCCGATTCGTCCGACAAGGGTACCGGTGGCGCGCTCCTCGGCCGCCCAGTGGCTGAATCCGTCCTGCTCCCACCGCTGCCGGAACCGCGCCACCTGCGCTGCCGTGGCCTCTCGGTCCATCGCCGGCATGTGCTCGAGGTAGCCGGGGTCGGTGTAGATGCACGCGAGCCGGTCGACGTCCCGGTCCTCCCACTGTCGCAGCCGGAGCCGGTCGGTGAGCAGCTCACGCGGGACGGACACGTCTGCCACCGTAGCCGATGTCCGGCGCCTCCTGCCTGTGATCTGTGCCGGGGAAAGGGAAGTGTTTCGCCGCCGCGACCCAGTTCGTGCGTGATCGCGTTTCGAACCACGCCGGTCGACAATTGCCAGCCGCAGCCTGGCGGTTCCGAGTTCACGATGGTGCCGAGGAAGGGACTCGAACCCTTACGAGCTTGCGCCCACCAGCCCCTCAAGCTGGCGTGTCTACCTATTCCACCACCTCGGCAGGCAGCGCGAGCGATTCTACACGGGCGGCCACGACATTCCGGCCGGCCGTCGCCGCAGCGCGACATCAGCCGAGGCCGGGGAAGCGGCCGGCGTCGAGGAGCCCGGCGAGCACCACGCAGAGAAGGCCGAGTGCGCATGCCGGGGCGACGACGGTGGCGGTGACCAGGCTCGCCAGCGGGCCGCGACGCCCCGCCAGGGCGAGGATCTGAGCGCGGGTGCGAGCGCGGGTGGCGTCGGCGAGTGCGAGCAGGTGCGGGGCGAGAGGAAGGCCGAGCCGCTGACGGCGGTCGACGAGCGCGGCGACGGTGGCGAGCGTCTCGATACCGCTGGCGTGCGCCACCTCGGCGAGGGCTGCCGCGGCCGTCTCGCCTGCGGCGACCCGGACGGCCGCCCGCCCCAGCAGCCGGGCAAGCGCCGGATCCGTGCAGCCGCTCGCGACCGCCAGGGCACGGTCGATGGGGAGGCCCGCGGTCAGCGCCGCCGCCACCAGCTCGAGTGCCACCGGGAGCGCGGACGCCGCCGCCTCGGCGCCACCGCGGGCGGCGCGGCGGAGCGCCAGGCCGGGCCCGGCTGCCGCGGCCGCGCACAGCGGCATCACGGCGGGGAGCAGGAGCGGCCCGGTGAGCACCACCATCCCCAGGCAGGCGCAGGCGGCGATGAGGACCGCGCCCAGGCGCACGGCGACGAGTGCAGCCTCCAGACCGCCGGAGCCGGCCAGCGCGGTGAGCAGGCCGACCGAGGCGGAGCGGGGGGCGAGCAGCCGCGCGCGGAGGATCACGCCGGCGTCGCCCGGCTGGGCCAGACGCAGCCCCGCTCGCCACGACCGCGAGGCGGCCGCCAGCCCGGCGGCGCTCACCTGACCGACGCCAGCCGCCGGGCGATCACCGTCCCGGCGATGGCGACCGCCGCACACCCACCGAGCACGCTGGCGGGCAGTGGTGCGGTCACCCCGGCGGCACTGGCTGGCTCGGTGACGATGAGCGTGATCCCGAGGACCCCCGCCAGGGCGGGGACGGCGACGGCGGCCAGGCGTGTCTCCGCGGTGAGCGCACGGGCCTCGTCACGGGTGGCGATGGCCGCGTCGAGCGCCGCCGCCAGCCGGTCGAACGAG
>JAXDLS010000189.1:0-6297 GCA_034666485.1 Chloroflexota bacterium | reverse complement strand
CTGGAGCCCCAGGGCGCTGAGACCGCCGAGCGAGGCGAGCGCCAGGGTGGCCACGGTGAGCAGGTTGTGGACGAGGTTGCGCACCTGGCGGTCGGCGGAGGCACGGTCCAGCGCCCCGCCCACCGCCCTGCGGACCAGCCGGCCCGCGAGGAAGACCACCGCGACGACGACCAGGGCGCCGATGAGGCGGCTGACCACCGGGCCGGCGTCGACGCCGTCCGGGGCGTGGTCGCGGATGAGGCCGCAGAACGACTTCAGCAGCTCGTCGTCAGGACACCCCGTGGTACTGGTCGCGAGGGGGAGGGCCGTCATCGCGGAACGATGATGGCCTGGGGGACCCTCCCTCTGTTCTGCGCGCCGGCGCAGAGAGCGAGGAGGAGGCCCGTGGGCCTCACCGGCGGCTCAGCCCTCGCCCGCCTCCGCCTCCCCGGCCGGCGCGGCCTCACCCGCCTCCGCCGCCTCGTCCGCCTCCTCGCGGACGCGGAGCGGCGCCACCTTGACCACCACCTCGGAGTCCTCGGCGCTGACCAGGGTCACCCCGTCCGGCAGGGTGAGGTCGCCGACGGTGATGCTGTCCTCGACCGCGGCCAGGCCGCTGACGTCGACGGTGATCTGCGGCGGCAGGTCGTTGGGAAGGCACTCCACCTTCACCATGTTGAGGGTCTGGAGCAGCGAGCCGAGGTGCTGATCGGTGACCGCGGGCGACTCGCCGACCAGCACCAGCGGCACCTCGGCGGTGAGCTTCTCGAGCAGGTTGACGGCGAAGAAGTCGGCGTGGAGCGGCCGCCCGTTGCGCGGGTTGCGCTGGAGCTCGCGGATCAGGACCCGCCGGTCCGGCTGGCCCTCGACGCGCAGGTCGACGAGGTGGGTGCGCCCGGCTCGCTGCCAGATGCGGTCGATCTCCTTGGCGTCGGCCTGGATGGAGACCGCGGGCTGGCGGTGGCCGTAGACGACGGCCGGGACCTGGCCGGCGCGGCGCAGCGCCTTGACGTGATGGCCGGCGGTCTCGCGCGGGCGCGCACTGAGGGAGAGAGGCATGGGCCGGAATGGTACCAAGTACAATCGCACCCCGATGGCGACCAAGAAGATCCGGATCCTGACCGCCAAGGTCGGCCTCGACGGTCACGACCGCGGCATCAAGGTGATCTCCCGGGCGCTGCGCGACGCCGGCGTCGAGGTGATCTACACGGGCCTGCACCAGACTCCCGAGATGGTGGTCGAGACCGCCATCCAGGAGGACGTGGACGGCATCGGCATCAGCCTGCTGAGCGGCGCGCACATGACCCTCTTCCCCGAGGTGCTGCGTCTGCTGCGCGAGCGCGGCGCCGGCGACATCGTCGTCTTCGGCGGCGGCATCATCCCCGACAACGACATCCCGCCCCTGCGCGAGCTGGGGGTGAACCGCATCTTCGGCCCGGGCACCTCCCTCGACGACGTCGTCGCCTTCGTCAACGAGGCCTTCGGCGAGCGTGCCGCCGCCGGCGCCTAGCCGGACTCAGAGAGTCAGCAGCGCGGCGACGGCCTCGGCGCGGGCGCGGGCCGGCACCGCGGCCAGCCACTCCTCGTCGCAGCCCTCGAGCGCGCTGCGGGCGCCGGCGAGCACCCCGGTCAGAGCGACCGCGGCGGTGATGTCGCCCCCGTAGCCCGCCGCCTCCTGGATCGCCTCGGGCAGGGTGAGGGTGCGGTCGAGAGCGGTGATCGCCACCTGCAGGGTCGAGCCGGGGTCGCCGCTGCAGAGCGGCGCGATGCCGCGGTCGAGAGCCACCAGCCGGGCGTGGAGGGCGAGCGGCGCCTCCTCGAGCAGGGTCTGGCGCAGCCGCACCAGGGAGAGGTCGAGGTCGAAGCGGCAGAGGTCGGCGGCGAGCACCGCGGCGGCGATGGCGGTGATGGCGGTGCCCTCGTCGCCGCCGGCGAGGCGCACCGAGCGGTGGGCGTCGCGGCGCAGCCGGGGACGGTCGAGCGGCGAGGCGAGGCCGCAGGCGGTGGCCCGCAGCACCAGGCCCGCAGCGCCCGTCGCCGGTGGGCTCCCCAGCCCACGGCCGAGGGCGTCCGCCTCGTCGAGCCCGCCGTGGGCGGCGATCGACTCGGCGAGGTCGAGCAGCTGCCGGGTGCCCGCCGCGGCGCCGGCCGCGGCCTCGCCGGCGGCGGCGCCGAGCAGGGCCGCGGTGACGCGCTCGGGGAGGAGCTCGATGGCGGGTGGCACGGTGACGCCCACCCTACTCGGCGGGCGCGCCGGTGGGCACGTTCCGCCAGAGGCTGACCCCGCCGGCGCTCTCCGGCTCGCGTCCGAGCAGCACCCGGAAGAACTGCGCCTCCCCGGCGCTCCCCCGCCCCGGCCCCACCACCACGCTGCTCACCCCCATGGTGGCGAGGTCGCGCAGGTACAGCGCCCGCTCCGGCCCGGCCATGGCCTGCGGCGGGATGCCGCCGGTCTGGAGGCCGAAGAGCCGGGTGCGCAGCGCCGAGGGGGGCATGTCGAAGTTCGGCCCGTCGGTGCCCGGGGTGAACACCCCGCCCTCGGGCATCCGGTAGCGCATCCCCGCCTCCGCCTGCCAGAGCATGGTGCGCAGGTCGAGGACGGGGGTGACCAGCGCCGCCGAGCCCTCGGGGATGCGCCCCACCCCGTCGCCGCGGAAGAACGCCGGCACGCTGGCGGCGGTGCTGGGGAACGGCGTCGCGGGGAACAGCGGCACCAGCGCCAGGACCACGGCGGCGGCGCCGGCCAGCCGGAGACCCGTCCGCCGGGCGAGCAGCCACCCCAGCGCCACGGCGAGGATGAGGCCGATCATGAGGTAGGCGTAGAGCATCAGGCGCAGGGTGACGATGGTCTCGAGCAGCGGCAGGTGGTCGACCAGCCGCCAGGGCAGGGGCAGGCCGGTGCGCCGCCCGTCGATGTGCAGGCGCGGCCCCATGGCGAGGATGGCCGCGCCCAGCCCCAGCAGGGCGGCGAAGACCACCACCCGGTGGCGGCGCAGCGCCACCACGGTGACCGCGAGCAGGCAGAGCAGGGGCACGCCGACGTAGGCCTCGGAATCGGCGATCACGAAGCGTCCGAAGAGCGGCAGCCGCTCGGACAGGGCGGGGACCACGAAGGCGCGCAGGTCGGCGATGTAGGTCTCGCGCGCGGGCAGGATGCTGCCCGGCCGCCGCGGCCCGAGGAACTGCACCCCGAGCGGATAGGCGCAGAGCAGCACCGCCACCGCGGCGCCGATGCCGAGCACCGAGAGCGCGTAGGGCGCCCGCCGCCGCACCTCGCCCGGCCGCAGCGCGGCGAGGATGGCGACCCCGAGGCCGGCGACGATCGCGCCGGTCGCGAGCATCTCCTCGCCGGTGAGCAGCTGGAGGGTGACCAGCAGCCCGAGGGCCCCGCCGAGCAGCGGCCGCGGCAGCCGCTGCCGCACCAGCGCCTCGTCGGCGAGCAACAGCAGCAGCGGCGGGAACAGGGCGAGGGTGAGGTTGAGGTGGCCGTACGACTGGGTCAGCATGTAGGGGCTGAAGCCGTAGACGAGCCCGCCCACCGCGGCGCCGAGGCCGCTCCGGGTGTGCCGGCGGAAGACCAGGAACGCGCACCACGCCGACAGCGCCAGCGCGCCCGTGGCCAGCAGGTTGTAGGCGGTCACCGGCCCGAGGGTCGCGGTGACCGGCCAGAGCAGCAGGGCGGGCGCCACCAGCGAGGTGTTCCACATCAGGTTGGCGCCGCCGGGATACTGGAGGTGGTCGGTGAGCAGCGGGGTGTGCCCGTGGCTCAGCGCCCAGGGCGTCCAGCGCAGGTACCACATGAACAGCGGAGGATCGGTGTCGACGCCGACCCAGCGGCTCTCGCCGGCGAACCACGTCGAGGAGAGCAGGAGCACGGCGAGCAGGGCGTATCCGCCCAGCGCCGCCGCCGGGACCAGGCGGCGCAGCGCCCGGCCTGCCGGCGCCTCGCGCTCCGCGGCCACCGCCCGCGGCCGGGCGATCACCCTCATCGGCGGGGGACTATACGGGTATCCTTCCGCCAATGGCGACGCTCCCCGACCTCGCCTCCCGCCTGGTCCAGTCCTCGCTCGACATGGTCGGACCCGCCGTGGCGGGCGCCGCCCGGCGCCGCCGCCAGGGCAGGGCCACGGTGGTCCGCGGGGTGGACATGCGGTCGATGCTCCCGCCGGCGCCGCCCCACCCGCTGCTCCCCAGCGCGGTGCGCGTCGAGCGCTCGCGGCGCCGCGGCGGCAACGGCTTCGCCGACCAGGTCGCGGTGACCCTCTGGTTCCGTGAGGGCCCGGCGCTCCCCGGGGCGGGGCCCGCCGAGGGCGGCGGCAGCGAGCTGAGCCGCATCGCCCTGCGCCTGGGGATCGGGCTGGCGCGGGCCGGTGCCGGGCTCGCCGCCACCGCCGCCATCGGCGCCGCCACCGTGGCCGCCCAGCGGCTGGAGGCGCGCCGGCTGGACCGGCTGGCACCGCCACCGCCGGCGATCGCCGCCCCCGAGAACCACCGCCGGCGCGGCTAGCCGTCGCCTGGCCGGGAAGGGCCTGCCGCCCGATCCCGGACCGAATCGCGATCGGGACGTGGCGGGCCCTCGACGAGGCGGCAAAGGCGGCGGCGTGATCGGCAATCCGGTGTTGCAAGGACCGTCCCGTCGTCGTATGACGAGGAGCGATGGCAGAGAAGCCGACTCACTCCTTCTGGACGACCCTCCCAGGCATCCTGACAGCCCTCGCCGCACTGATCACGGCGGTCGGAGGCACGATTGGGGGCCTGGCCGCGACGTCCGCAGGTCCGTTCTCGCATCCATCGCGAGCGCCCGTCGCCGACAGCTCGCCGAACCCGACTCCCCCGCCTCCCACTCCTGGTGGTCTGGCAATCGATCCCTGTGTCGTGGGCACATGGCGGGCAGTGGATGAGCAGATGGTGGTGAACGCTCCCACCACCCCTCCGAAATTGATTGTGCTCAAGGGGAGCGGTGGTGCGCTCCTGACGATCAGAGCGACGGTACCGACCGGTGGGATTTTTCCACCGACAGCCCTCTGAAAGGAACCATCAGCGGTGCCACTGGCACGTCCCATGCAGTGCTCACCAAGCGCGGGACGGTGACAGCAAGGGTCACCAGCGTGGATCACGGTATCTTTCACGAGAGCGATATCGTCTCGAGCTACACTGAGCAGTGGACGATCAACAAGATGCACTATTCCGCGAAAATGGCGTCCTGGCGTCACGACCGACCATATACGTGCAGCGATACGCGCCTGACTCTCGACAATGGGGCCGCCACGACCTGGCACCGCCCCTGATTCATTCCACGCGCGGCAGTCCTTCCGCGAATGGCCTGTTCGTGATCGCACTCTGCCGCCGACCGATGCCGCCCGATGGAGGCGCCAGGGCTTCGAAGGGGTGACGGTGAGACGCGCTGTTCCAGGCACGCCTCACCGTCCAGGACTACCTGCTCGGCTCGGGCTCCTCCGGCTCGGGCTCGGGGGCAGCCGTCGACGAGCAGCCGCAGGTGTCACACACTCGATGTCCTCCTCGTGGTTGGTCTCAACAGTTCACCTCGCTCGGATTCGTCCGGTCAGGGACAGCGTCCGACCCGGTCATTGGCTCATCGCCGAGCCTCGTCCGCCACGGATCAGTGCCAGGAACTCCGCGCGCGTCCTCTGGTCGGTGAGGAAGACACCGCGCATGCTGGAGGTGACGGTCTGGCTGTTCTGTTTCTGGACCCCGCGCATCATCATGCACAGGTGGACCGCCTCGACGACCACACCGACGCCCTGGGGAGCGAGAACCCGATCGAGCGCCTCGGCGATCTCGCTGGTGAGGCGCTCCTGGACCTGGAGGCGGCGGGCGAACATCTCGACCAGCCGCGGCAGCTTGCTGAGACCGACGACCCTCCCCTCGGGAACGTACGCGACGTGGGCCCGGCCGTAGAAGGGCAGCATGTGGTGCTCGCAGAGGCTGTACAGCTCGATGTCCCTGACCAGGACCATCTCGGAGTACGGCTCCTTGAAGACGGCGCCGTTGAGGACCTCGTGGACATCCTGCCGGTAGCCGCTGGTCAGGAACCCCAGGCTCCTGGCCACGCGCTCCGGGGTCCGTTGAAGGCCCTCCCGGGCGGGATCCTCGCCCAGTCGATGCAGCAGTGCCTCGACGAGGTCGGCCAGGGGCGCCGCACCCAACAGAGCTGCTGCCTCACCGGCAGCGGTGCGCGAGGTGCGGGGAGGACGCAGCGAGATGGTCGCGTGACCGTTGCCGCTCAATGCAACGGAGCCTCCGCCATGGTGATCTGACCCCCGTGCCGGTCGGACGTCTCAGGTCGCCGCGTCCGTG